>JBOHCO010001522.1:0-2288 GCA_050698895.1 Streptosporangiaceae bacterium | reverse complement strand
GCCGAGCAGCCGGCTGGCCGAGGCCCCGGCGAAGGTCTGGTCCGCGCTGATCTGCTGCTTGAGCGTGTTGTTCTGCTTGATCAGGCGGTTGTTCTCGCCGGTGACCCGCTTCGCCTCCTGCTGCAAGGCCTTCGTCGTGGCCAGCGACAGCACGTTGGCCCCAATCGCCAGGCCAATGGCCAGCGCCAGGAAGACGGCGATAATCGAGACCAGGTGATATCGGAAATCGATCACTAGAAGAGTCCAGTTAGCCACAGCTTCACGTGGTTAAGGACCACGCTCAGGTATTCCAGGTAAACGTCATGCAGGGGCAGCGACAGCATCGCGACGACCAGGGTCACCAGCGCCGCGAGCGCGAGCATCAGCAGCGCCCAGCCGGAGACCCGGCTCTGGTAGAGTCGGCTGACTCCCTTGGCATCGACGATCTTGTCGGCCACGCGGATCCGGGTCAGCACGGCGCTTGCCATTCCCGACCGGCCCTTGTCGAGGAACTCTACCAGCGAGAATCGCATCCCGACCACGACGATCAGGGTCGCCCCCGCCTCGTCGGCCATCAGCACCGCGACGTCCTCGCTGGTGCCGCTGGCCGGGCAGGTCACCGACTCCAGGCCCAGGTCCTGCACCCGCGGCAGGCCAGGGGCGTAGCCGTTGGGGTAGGCGTGCACGACGATCTCGGCGCCGCAGTTCAGGGCCCGGTCGGAGACCGAGTCCATGTCGCCGATGATCAGGTCGGGCCGGTAGCCCGCCTCCAGCAGCGCGTTGGCGCCGCCGTCCACGCCGATCATGACCGGCTTGAACTCGCGGATGTAGGCGTGCAGCGCCTGCAGGTCCTCGCTGTGCCGGTACCCGCGGGCCACGACCAGCGCGTGCCGGCCCTCCAGCTTGGTCCGCAGCGGCGGGATCCGGATGCCCTCGATGAGCAGCTCCGAGTCCCTGGTGATGTACTCCATGGTGTTCGCGACGAAGGCCTTGAGCTGGGTGGCCAGCCCCTCCTTCGCGCTCTCCATGTCCGCGGCCACCGTTTCGGCCGTCTGCAGCGTGCCCTTGGCCACGACCGCTTCCCCGATGTACAGGGTGTCGCCGTCCAGCCGCACGGCCTGGCCCTCGCGCAGCTGCTCGAACGCCTCCGGGCCCACGTCGTCGACCAGCGGGATGCCCGCCTCGATGAGCACGTCCGGGCCCAGGTTCGGATAGCGGCCGCTGATGCAGGGCGCGGCGTTCACCACGGCGGCGGCCTCGCACCTGACCAGCGCCTCGGCGCTGACCCGGTCCAGGTCGGCATGGTCGATGATGGCCACGTCACCGGGCCGCAGGCGCCGGATCAGCGTCTTGGTCCGGCGATCCAGGCGAGCCGGTCCCGACACCCCGGGCAGGTCAGCTGGCCTGGACCGGCGCGTTCCGGGCAGACTGCGGTTCGGCGCCTTCATCGGATAGCAAGTTTGCCAGATATCGCGCCATCGCCGTTACCGCCCGCAAATGGCCACGCCCCTGGTCAGGCTGGCTCAGGCCTAGTCAGGCAGCCCGGCTCGCTCGGCGGCGGCCGCCGCCAGCAGCTCGGCCGCATGCGCCCGGCCGTACTCGGAATCCTCCAGCCCGGCCAGCATCCGGGACAGTTCCCGGAGCCGGCCGTCGTCGTCCAGCCGGACGATGCCGCTGCTGACCACCGCCCCGGTGTCCGATTTCTCCACGACGAGGTGGGTATCGGCGAACGCCGCGACCTGGGGCAGGTGGGTGACCACGATCACCTGGGCCAGCCGGGCCAGCCGGGCCAGCCGGCGGCCGATCTCCACCGCGGCCTTCCCGCCCACCCCGGCATCCACCTCGTCGAACACGAACGTGGGCACCGGGTCGGCGCCGGCGAACACCACCTCGATGGCCAGCATCACCCGGGACAGCTCACCGCCCGAGGCGCCCTTGGCCAGCGCCAGCGCGGGCGCCCCCGGGTGGGCGGCCAGCCGCAGCTCCACCTCGTCCACGCCGTGCGGGCCGTACTCGTCCTGCACCGTGACGGCCACCGTGACCTGGGCGTGCGGCATGGCCAGCGCGGCCAGTTCGGTGGTCACCTCGGCCGCGAACCGCGCGGCCGCCTCTTTGCGCAGCGCGGTGAGATGGCCGGCCCGTTCGGCCATCTCGGCGGCCAGCCGGTCCACCTCGGCGGCCAGCCCGCTGATCCGGTCGTCGTCCCCGTCCAGCTCGGCCAGCCGGGCCGCGGCCTGCTTGGCCCAGCCGAGCACCGCGGCCAGGTCGCCGCCGGGCGGCCTGCCCGGGTCCGCCGCCGCGTCGCTCCC
>JBOHCO010001521.1:0-12848 GCA_050698895.1 Streptosporangiaceae bacterium | reverse complement strand
CCCGAACCCCATCCCAGAACGCCACCCGCGCCGCCCGCGGCCACGGCAGACGCCCGCGCCTCACAACCCCCATAACGACCTCCCACCACGAGAACCGTCGCAACGACCAGTTGAATCCGCCCTGACCGACTACCGCGATCATGGCCAGCCGGCTAGCTGAGGTCCGGCCCGCCCGCCGCCAGCCGGAAGGTGACGCGGCTGCCGGGGCGGGCCTGCGCGCAGGCCGGCAGGCAGGCCGGGTCGACCACGGCGATCACCGGGTAGCCGCCGGTAGTGGGGTGATCGGCCAGGAACAGCACCAGGTTCCCGTCCGGCAGCGCCTGGATGGCCCCGGCGACCAGGCCCTCGCTGGCCAGCTCGCCGCGGCGGCGCTGCACCGCCGGCCCGGCCAGCCGCAGCCCGACCCGGTTGCTGTCCGGCGACACCGTCCACGGGCCGTGCTCCAGCGCGGCCAGGCCGGGGCCGGCCAGCCAGTCGTGCCGCGGGCCGGGGTAGATGAGCAGCTCGGCCGGGCCGCCGGCGCCGTCCTGGGCAGCCAGCACGGCAGGCAGGTCGCCGAGCGCGCAGCCGGGCTGTCCGTCCGGCACGCCGGCCGGCGCGCCGAGCGGGCCGAGCCGGAGCACGTCGCCGCCGGCCAGCCGGGCCGGGCCGAGGCCGGAGAGCAGGTCGGCCGAGGCGCTGCCCAGCACCCGGGCCGCGTCCAGGCCGCCGGAGAAGGCCAGGTAGCTGCGCACCCCCGACCTGGCCGCCCGCACCTCGAGCACCTGGCCCGGCGCCAGCTCGATGGCCTGGCCGGACGGGCCGGGCTCGCCGTCGACCCGGACCACGGCCCGGGCTCCGGTGACGGCGGCGGTGACCGCGCACTCGGCGGCGACGGTCACCCCGGTCAGGGTGGTCTCCAGCACCGCGGCCCCCGGCGGATTGCCGGCCAGCCGGTTGGCCAGGTGGTGGGCGGGCGCGTCCAGGGCACCCGACCGGGGCACGCCCAGGTGGGCGTAGCCCGGCCGGCCGCAGTCCTGGATCGTGGTCAGCGCCCCGGCCCGCCGGACGCGCACCACCCGCTCCCCCGAGGCCGGCATCATCGCGCCATGACGTCGATGAATCGCACCAGGTCACCCGGCTCGAGCAGGGCCGCGGGGTGGCGGCCGGCGTCCCACATCACGGCGTCGGTGCGGCCGATGATCTGCCAGCCGCCGGGCGAGGTCCGCGGGTAGATGCCGGTGTACTCGTCGCCGAGCGCGACGCTGCCCGCGGGCACCGACGAGCGCGGGCGGTCCCGGCGGGCCGCCTCGTGGCCGCCGCCCAGGCCCGCGATGTAGGGAAAGCCGGGCGCGAAGCCGCAGAACGCCACCTCGTGGTCCAGCCCGGCGTGGATGGCCGGCACGCGGCCGGGCGGCACTCCCCACTGGGCGGCCACGTCGGCCAGGTCGGGCCCGTCGTAGTGGCAGGCGATCTCCACCACGCGCCCGGACCCGGACGGCAGCGGCGCCACCGACCAGGATCGCAGCTCGCCGGCCAGGGCGGACTGATCGGGCACCCCGTCCAGCAGCACGGTCCGGGCCGCGGGGATCACGTCCACCAGGTCCGGCGCCCAGCCGCGGGCTCGTTCCTGCTCGATCCGGGCGTGCAGGGCCCGGACCTGGGCCAGGCTGTCCACCTCGACGAGCAGGGCGGACGGCCCGGCCGGCCGGAATCTCACGATCGCCTCACCGGGCCGTCTGCGGACAGCGCGGTCTCCGGGGCCGGGACCTGGTAGACGGCCAGGATCTGGCCCTCGGCGTCGGCCAGGTAGCTGAGCAGCTCCTGCTCGGCCCGCTCGCCGTTCCCGTGCACGATCGCCTCGGCGATGATCCGGTTGCGTTCCAGATAGGGCGCGTGGAACTGGTGCGGGTCGGCCATGGCGTGGAAGATCAGCCGCAGCTCGGCCAGCGCCCGGCGCATCAGCTCGTCGGTCCTCGGGCTGCCCGCCAGCGCCGCCACGGCCTGGTGGAAGCGCAGGTCGGCGGTGCGCACCTCGTACCACCGGCCGTCGGCGGCCGCCTCCTCCCCGGCCTCGACGGTGGCCCGGACCGCCAGCCGGGCGGTCATCGGGGCGGTCGCCGACTGGCGCGCCGCGCCGCCCTCGATGAGGCGCCGCAGCTTGTAGATGTCGGCGACATCCTCGCTGGTCAGGACGGGCACGAAGATGCCGCGGTTCATCTCGTGCACGGCCAGCCGCTCGTGGCACAGCAGCCGGAAGGCCTCGCGCAGGGTGTTCCGGGAGACCCCCAGCGCCTGTCCGATCGCCTCCTCGGACAGCCGTGTTCCGGGCGGGAACAGGCCCTCCATGATGTGGGTCCGCAGCAGCTCGGTGACCCGGTCGGCGGTGCTGGCGTGCACCAGGCCGGTCCGGTCCCGCGCCAGCGCGCTGACCATCTCCTCGGTGATCCCGACGGGCATCGCTCTCCCCTCTGCTGCCTGGCCAGTAAATGTTAAATCCGGTGATCTTTCAACTGCCGTATTGATGGATTGTTGATCAATCCTGTAGTGTCCGAAGGCACCGAGGTCGAGGTGGTATGTCACATGTCGGTGCTGGTGCAAGGGTTCGGGCCGTTCGGCGGCTTGGACGACAATCCGTCCGAGTTGCTGGTTCGCGAGCTGGCTGGCCGGGATGACCCGGACCTCGTGACCGCGGTCCTGCCGGTCTCGCTGCGCCAGGTCACCGACGAGATACCGCGGCTGATGGACAAGCACCGGCCGCGTGCGTGGGTGGGCGTCGGGCTGGCCGCCGGGCGCACCGGGCTCAGCGCCGAGGCCGTGGCGGTCAACCTGGCCGACTGGCCGGAGGCCGACGCGGACTACGACGGCCTGGCCGTGGCCCGGGTGCCGGTCGCGCCGTCCGGCCCGGCCGCCCACCTGACCACGCTGCCGGTCGAGCGGATCCTCAGCTCCTGGCGCGAGGCCGGCATCCCCGGCTACCTGTCCCACACGGCCGGCAGTTACCTGTGCAACCTCTCGTTCTACGCGGCCGCTCAGGCGGCCAGCGACCTCGGACTGGAGTGCATGGTCGGGTTCATCCACGTGCCGCTGCTTCCGGAGCTGGTCAGCGCCCCCGAGCGGCAGCCTTCCATGCACATGACGTTGCAGCTGGCGGGTCTGGACCTGGTCGTCGCGGCCTGCCGGGACGCGGGCGAACACGCGGCCAGCGCTGGCGCTGAGGGCGCGGCGGGCGACGCGATGGGTGGCATCTATCTAGGGAGGACAGCATGAGACATCGTCTGAAGCTCGGCGCCGTCGCCGCCACCGCGAGCCTGGCGCTCCTGGCGTCGGCGTGCAGCTCATCATCGGGAGGCGGCAGCGGCGGCGGCCAGGCGACGAGCGGCGGCACCGCCACCTTCGCCTTGTTGCCGGGCACCACGCCGAACTACATCTTCCCGATGCTCACCGCGGCCTACTACTCGGTGGCCAACATCGAGGAATTCCAGCGGCTGTCCTACCGGTCGCTGTACTGGATCGGCAACGCGCAGGGCCAGCCGGTCGTGGACCCGGCCATGAGCCTGGCCGCGCCGCCGACCTACAGCGACCACAACTCGGTGGTCACCATCCGCCTGGGCAACTACACCTGGTCCAACGGCAGCCCGGTCACCACCAGGGACGTCGCGTTCTGGATCAACATGCTCAAGGTGAACAAGGGCAGCTTCGCCGCCTACATCCCCGGCGAGTTCCCCGACAACCTCAAGAGCTACAAGATCGTCAACTCGAAAACGATCGTGCTCACGCTGACCGGGTCGTTCAACCCGACCTGGTTCACCTACGACCAGCTGTCCCAGATCACCCCGCTGCCGCGGGCCTGGGACAAGACCTCGGCCACCGGGAAGGTCGGCAACTACGACCAGAGCGCGTCCGGGGCCAAGGCGGTGTTCAACTTCCTGACCGCGCAGTCCAAGAACATCGCGACCTACAGCAGCGACCCGCTGTGGAAGGTCGTCGACGGCCCGTGGAAGATCGCGAACTACCAGTCCGACGGCTACGTCAAGTTCCAGGCCAACCCGGCCTACGCCGGCCCGTCCAAGCCGAAGCTGAAGTACTTCGTCGAGGAGCCGTTCACCACCGACACCGCCGAGCTCAACGTGCTGCGCTCGGGCAGCACGCTGGACTACGGCTACCTGCCCGCGCAGGACGCCTCGCAGTCCAGCCAGCTGGCCTCGCAGGGCTACACCACCACGCCGTGGCAGGGCTGGGGCACCACGTACTTCCTGATGAACTGGAACAGCCCCAAGACCGGGCCGCTGATCCACCAGCTCTACCTGCGCCAGGCCATGCAGTCGCTGATCGACGAGCCCGCGTTCCTGAGCGGGCCGCTCAAGGGGTACGGCGCCACCGACTACGGGCCCGTCCCGGTCAAGCCGTCCAACCCGTACGTCAGCTCCTATGAGGCCAAGGGCCCGTGGCCGTTCTCGCCCAAGACCGCGGTCAAGCTGCTGTCCAGCAACGGCTGGAAGGTCAAGCCCAACGGGGTCACCACCTGCGTCAAGGCGGGCACCGCGGCCGGCGACTGCGGCGCGAACATCCCGGCCGGCACCGGGCTGAGCTTCTCGCTCAAGTACGGCAGCGGCGCGGTGGTGACCAGCCAGGAGATGCAGGCGCTCAAGTCGCAGTTCTCCGAGGCCGGCATCCAGATCAACCTGACCTCGGCGCCGTTCGACTCGATCATCAGCCTGCTCACCCCGTGCAAGCCCAGCCAGTCCAACTGCTCGTGGCAGATGCTCAACTACGGCGGCGGCTGGACCTACGGCGTGGACCCCTACCCGACCGGCGACCAGCTGTTCGCCACCGGCTCGGGCTCCAACTCCAGCAACTACTCCGACCCGCAGGCCGACAAGATCATCGCCGCGACGGTGCACGGCTCGGCCTCGCTGACCCAGTACGAGAACTTCATGGCCGACCAGATCCCGGTGCTGTGGATGCCGCAGCCCGTCTACCAGATCTCGGAGATCTCGACCAAGCTGCACGGCGTCCTGCCGCAGAGCCCGATCGAGAGCCTGACGCCTGAGAACTGGTACTTCACCAAGTGATAACAGAGGTAAGCGGGGCTGGCCGCCATTGCGGAGCGGCCGGTCCCGCCCTGGCCGGAGCAGCTGTGCCGTGATCAGGTTCCTCATCCGGCGCTGCGCGCAGGCCCTGGTGGTGCTGCTGCTGGTGACGATCATCGTGTTCGGGCTGAGCCGCCTGCTGCCGGGCGGCCCGGCCCGGGCCATCCTGGGCGTGCACGCCACCCCGTCCAACATCGCGGCCTTCAACCGGGAGAACGGACTGGACAGCCCGCTGCCCGCGCAGTACTGGCACTGGCTAAGCGGCGTGGTTACCGGCAACTTCGGCTTCTCTTACGTGCTCAACCAGCCGGTGTCCAGCCTGCTGGCCCAGCGGCTGCCCAAGACCGCCTTCCTGGCCGGCGTCTCGGTCGTGCTGGCCGTGCTGATCGCCGTGCCGGTCGGCCTGTACCAGGCCATCCGCCGGGGCCGGCCCGACGACTACGCGGTCACCACCGTCACGTTCGTGCTGTACTCGACCCCGGCCTTCTGGGTGGCGCTACTGCTCATCGACGTGCTGTCGGTCCGGCTGCACGTGTTCCCGGCCGAGGCCCCGCAGGGCTCGTTCTCGGCCATCTTCAGCGATCCGGGCGCCATGGTGCTCCCGGTCGCCACCGTGACCGTGGTGACGATCGCGGCGTTCAGCCGCTACATCCGCTCCTCGGTGCTGGACGAGCTGGCCCAGGACTACGTGCGGATGGCCCGGTCCAAGGGCAACAGCAGCCGGGCCATCCTGCTGCGCCACGTGCTGCGCAACGCCCTGTCCCCGGTGGTCACCCTGCTCGGGCTGTCGCTGCCGTTCATCCTGTCCGGCACGCTGATCACCGAGGAGGTCTTCAACTACCCCGGCGTCGGGCTGCTCGCCTTCAACGCCGCCACCAGCCAGGACTACCCGGTGCTGCTCGGCGTGGTGCTGGTCGTCGGCATCGCCACCGTGGTCGGCTCGCTGCTGGCCGACATCGCCTACGCCCTGCTCGACCCCAGGGTCCAGCTCGGCCGGGCGGCGAGGAGCAAGTCATGAGCATGGAGAACGTGACCACCGTGCTCAGCGGGGACGAGCCCGGCGGCGTCGGCGAAGCCGAGGCCTCCGGCGGCTGGCTGTGGCTGCGCGCCTTCGCCGACAACAAGCTGGCCGTGGCCGGCCTGGTCGTGGTCATCGTGCTGACCCTGTTCTCCTTCCTGGGCCCGCTGTTCTACCACACCGACCAGATCCACACCCGGATCGGCATGGAGACCCTGCCGCCCGGCACTGGTCACCCGCTGGGCACCGACGACGTCGGCTATGACCAGCTCGGCCGGCTGATGGTCGGCGGCCAGACGACCCTGGAGGTGGCCTTCGGCGCCGCCGCCGTGGCCGTCCTGGTCGGCGTGGCCTGGGGCGCGGTGGCGGGCTACGTGGGCGGCTTCATCGACGCCCTGATGATGCGCATCGTCGACGCGCTGCTGGCCATCCCGGCGCTGCTGCTGCTCCTGTACCTGGCCGTCGTCTTCCAGCCCAACGTGCTGCTGCTGATCGTGGTGGTCGGGCTGACCGCCTGGCTGGTGCCGGCCCGGCTGGTCCGCGCCGAGGCGCTGACCCTGCGCAGCCGGGAGTACGTGCTGGCGGCCCGGACCATGGGGGTGCGCACGCCCACGCTGATCGGCCGGCACATCGTCACCAACAGCATCGGCACGATCCTGGTCAACGCCACCTTCCAGGTCGCGGACGCCATCCTGGTCGTGGCCGCGATCTCGTTCCTCGGGCTCGGGATCGCCCCGCCCGCGACCAACTGGGGCGCGATGCTGTCCAACGGGCTCAACTACACCTACTCCGGGTACTGGTGGCTGACCTACCCGCCGGGCATCGCCATCGTGCTCACCGTGGTCGCCTTCAACCTGATCGGCGACGGGCTGCGCGACGCCTTCGGCCTCGACACGAGGCGCCAGTGAACCGGGCCGGGGAGGCGGGCGGCGGCCCGGTGCTCCGGGTCACCGACCTGGACGTGGACATCCGGCTGCGCCGCTCGGCGGTGCACGCCGTGCAGGGCGTGAGCCTCGAGGTGGCCGAGGGCGAGACCGTCGGCATCGTCGGCGAGTCCGGCTGCGGCAAGTCCACCCTGGGCCTGGCCCTGGCCGGGCTGCTGCCCTCCAACACCGACGTGCGGGGCAGCATCCGGCTCGGCGACCGGGAGCTGGCCGGACTCGGCGAGCGGGACCTGCGCCGGGTCCGCGGCACCGAGGTCGGCATCGTCTTCCAGGACCCGATGACCTCGCTGAACCCGACCCTGCGCATCGGGGCGCAGGTCGGCGAGGCGCTGCGGGTCCAGCAGGGCGCGACCAGGGCGGCCGCCCGGGCCGCCGCGGCCGAGATGCTCGACCTGGTCGGGCTGCCCCGCCCGAGCGAGCAGCTGGACCGCTTCCCGCACGAGCTGTCGGGCGGGATGCGCCAGCGCGTGGTCATCGCCGCCGCGCTGGTGTGCCGGCCCCGGCTGCTCATCGCCGACGAGCCCACCACGGCCCTGGACGTCACCACCCAGGCCCAGATCATGGAGCTGTTCGACCGGCTGCGCCAGACGCTCGGCATGGCCACCCTGCTGATCACCCACGACATGGGCGTGGTCGCCGGCCATGCCGACCGCGTGTTTGTTATGTATGCGGGCCGGGAGGCCGAGACCGGGAGCACCACCGAGATATTCGACACGCCCCGGCACCGGTACACCGCCGCCCTGCTCGACTCGGTGCTGCGCCTCCAGACCGAGCGCAAGTCGGAGCTGGCCACCATTCCCGGCCGCCCGCCGGACCTGACCGCCACCATCGCCGGCTGCCCGTTCGCGCCGCGCTGCCCGGCCGCGTCCGGCGAGTGCTCGGCGCAGCAGCCGCCGGTCTCGGGCGCGGGCCGCCATCACTGGCTCTGCTACCACCCGGCCAGCCAGGACGAGGACTCCCGTGTCATGGAGGCGCCCCGATGACCGCGAACAGTGCCGCGAACAGTGCCGCGAACAGTGCCGCCGGCGCCGTCGCCAGCAGCGCCGCCAACACCGCCGCCGCCCCGCTGCTCAGCCTGGTCGACGTGACCAAGCACTACCGGCCCGGCGGCCTGCTGGCCCGGTCGGTCGCGCCGGTCCAGGCGGTGTCGGGCGTCAGCCTGGACATCGCCGCGGGCAGCACGCTGGGCATCGTGGGCGAGTCGGGCTGCGGCAAGTCCACCCTGGGCCGGATGGTCGTCGGGCTGGAGAAGCCGACCGAGGGCGAGGTCCGGCTGCACGGCGCCGCGCTGGGCTCGATGAGCCGGCCGCAGCGCCGGGCGGTCCGCTACGACGTGCAGATGATGTTCCAGGACCCGTACGCCGCGCTCAACCCGCGGATGACGCTGGCCCGGATCATCGAGGAGCCGCTGCGGGCCAAGGGCGGCCTGACCAGCCAGCAGCGCCGCAGCCAGGTCCGGCAGCTGGCCGAGGAGACCGGGCTGGCCGTGAGCCAGCTCGACCGCTACCCGCGCGAGCTGTCCGGGGGGCAGCGCCAGCGCGTCGGCCTGGCCCGGGCCCTGGCCACCAGCCCGGCCCTGATCGTGGCCGACGAGCCGGTGTCGGCGCTGGACGTGTCGGTCCGGTCGCAGATCCTCAACCTGATGACCGCGCTCCAGGCCGAGCACCAGCTCAGCTACCTGATGGTGTCGCACGACCTGACCGTGATCCACTACCTGGCCGACTACATCGCGGTGATGTACCTGGGCAAGATCGTCGAGTCCGGGCCGCCGGCCCAGCTGTTCCGCGCGCCCGCGCACCACTACACCCGGGCGCTCATCGACGCGGTCCCCCAGCCGACGCCCGGCCGGGTCGGCCCGATCTCCTCCATCCGGGGCGAGCTGCCCTCGGCCTCGGAGCCGCCGTCCGGCTGCTGCTTCCGCACCCGGTGCCCGGCCGCGGCGGCGCTGTGCGCCGGGCAGGAGCCGCCGCTGCGCGCCTTCGGGCCCGGTCACCACGCCGCCTGCCACTTCCCGCTGGCCCAGCCCGAGGCCCCGGGCGCCCCGGCCGACACCAGGGAGGCGGCCTCGTGATCGATATCAACGCCGACATGGGCGAGAGCTTCGGCGCCTGGACCATGGGCGCCGACGCCGCCCTGCTGGAGCAGGTGCCCAGCGCCAATATCGCCTGCGGCTTCCACGCCGGCGACCCGCGGGTCATGGACGCCACCGTGGCCGGGGCGGCCGAGCGCGGCGTCACCATCGGCGCCCACGTGTCCTACCCCGACCTGGTCGGCTTCGGCCGGCGCCAGCTGCGGGTCAGCCCCGACGAGCTGACCACCGACGTGCTGTACCAGATCGGCGCGCTCGAGGCCTTCTGCCGGCGCCACCACACCGCGGTCCGCTACGTCAAGGCGCACGGCGCCCTGTACAACGACCTGGCCGGCGACGAGCGGCTGGCCGCCGCGCTCGGCCAGGCCGTGGCCGCCTACGACGCCGGCCTGAGCGTGCTCGCCCTGGCCGGCAGCCCGGCCGTCGGCGTGCTGCGGCAGCAGGGCCTGCCGGTGGTGGCCGAGGGCTTCGCGGACCGCGGCTACACCGCCGCCGGCCGGCTGGTCCCCCGCAGCCAGCCCGGCGCCGTGCTCACCGACCCGGCGGCCGTGGCCGAGCGCGGCTGGCGCATCGCCACCGGCGCGCCCATCGAGACGCAGGACGGCGCCCCCATCGTGCTCCAGGTTGGCTCGCTGTGCGTGCACGGCGACACCCCCGGCGCGGTCGGGCTGGCCCGAGAACTCCGCGCTGTGCTCAGCGCCCGGACCGTGGGGGTGGCGGCATTCGCATGATGGCCCCGTGATTCCCCTGGACGACGCCGGCCTTGAGGCGCTGGCCACCACGGCGCTGGCCGCCGTGCAGCGTGAGTACCCGCACATGCTCATCCAGGAGCTGAACTCCGACGCCGACGTGCTCCCGCCGCGGCGGCTGAACCCGGCCTTCTACGGCAGCTATGACTGGCACTCGGCCGTGCACAGCCACTGGCTCCTGGTCCGGGCCCTGGACCGCGGGCTGCCCGACGCCCTGGCCACCGCGGTCGGCCAGGTGCTCGACGAGCACCTGTCGCCCGAGCGGCTGGCCGCCGAGACCGCGTTCTACGCCGGCCCCGGCGGGCGCACCGCCGAGCGCCCCTACGGCTGGGCCTGGCTGGTGCTGCTGCACGCCGAGTGCCAGGCCCAGAGCGTGGCCCGGGCCACGTCCACGGGCACGTCCCCGCGCGCGTCCCCGCGCGCGTCCCAGGGCGCGTCCCAGGGCAGAGCGCGGCCCGGCCAGTGGGCCGCCGCCCTGAGTCCCCTGGCTGAGCTGTTCTCCGGCCGGCTGGCGACCTACTTCGGCGGGCAGCTCGCCTACCCGATCCGGACCGGGACCCACGGCAACACCGCCTTCAGCCTGGCTCTGGTGCTCGCCGCGGCCCGCCGCCGGGCCGACCCGGCGGCCGAGGCCGACCTGTCCGCCGCGGCCCGGCGGATGTTCGGCGCCGAGCCGGCGCTGCGCTGGACCGACCCGCCGTCCGGGGACGCCTTCCACAGCCCCGAGCTGACCGAGGCCGCGCTGATGGCCGACGTGCTGCCGGCCGGGGAGTTCGCCGCCTGGCTGGACCGGACCCTGCCCGATCCCGCCGCCGTGGCCTGGGCGCCGCCCGGCTTCGCGCCCGATGCCGCCGACCCCGGCACCGTGCACCTCGAGGGGCTGCTCGTCGCCCGGGCCTGGTGCCTGGACGCCATCGGCCGGGCCCTGCCGCCCGGCCACCCGGTCGCCTCCGCCGCCATCACCGCGGCCGACGGGCACCGGGCCCGGATCGCCGGGCTTCGGCCGGCCGAGGGCTTCGGCCGCAGCCACTGGCTGCCCACCTTCCTGCTCTACCTGGACGAGCGCCTGAGCCAGTAATCCGCCTGCGCAATCCGCCTGCGCCCGCTTGACCCTGACACCGTGTCAGGGGGTAGACCTGGCACTGTCATGTTCAGCATCGGGGAGTTCGCGCGCCACGGCCGGATCTCGGTACGCATGCTCCGGCACTACGACTCGATCGGCCTGCGGCGCCCCGCCCACGTCGAGCCGGCCAGCGGATACCGGTTCTACGAGGCGGCGCAGCTGGCCGACCTCAACCGGATCGTCGCCCTGAAGGACCTCGGCTTCACCCTGGAGCAGGTGGGGACGATCCTGGCCGAGCACGTCTCCGCGGCGGAGCTGCGCGGAATGCTCCGGCTGCGCAAAGCCGAGATCGAGGTCCAGATCGAGGTCCAGATCGAGGCCGAGACCTCGCGCCTGGCGCGGGTGGAGGCCCGGCTGCTGTCGATCGAGGACCAGGGTCGCGTCCCGGTCGACGGGATCGTCGTCAAGCGCCTCCCGGCCGTCCGGGTAGCCGAGCTGACCGGAATCGCCGCGAGCTATCAGCCCGAGGACATCACCCCGGTCATCGGCCCGCTGTACTCCCGGCTATGGCCGCGAGTGTGCGGGGCCGGCCTGAGCGCGGCTCAGCTGAGCCTGGCGAACGGATACCAGTCGGCCGGCTATCTGCGTGAGCTCATGGTCGAGTGGTCACCCGACCGAGAGACTGGGTTACCGAGCTACAGCAGCCGGTCCAGCCCGCGGCCGCCGCCTAAACACCAGGAGGACCAGAAGTGTCAGCAATGCCCGAGATTACCGAGCGAGCCGAGCAGCCGTACGTCGCCATCAGGGCGGACGTCACCATGGAACAGCTGCCCGGGCTCGCGGACCGGCTCGGCGAGGTCTTCGGCTGGCTCGCCGAGCACGGCGCGGCCCCGGCCGGCGCGCCGTTCTTCCGGTACCACGTCATCGACATGGCCAGCCTGCTCACCGTGGAGGCCGGCGTTCCGGTGGCGGCCGCGGTCGAGGGAGACGACCGCGTGACCGCCGGGGTGCTGCCGGCCGGCCGGTACGGCACCGCTATCCACGTCGGCCCCTATGACGGGCTCATCGGCGCCGTCGACAACCTGCTGCAGTGGGCCGACTCGCAGGGCCTGGAGTGGGACAAGTCGGACGCCGCCGACGGCGAGCACTGTGGCGGCCGGCTGGAGATCTACCTGACCGACCCCCGCGAGCAGCCCGACCCGGCCACGTGGGAGACACAGCTCGCGTTCCGCCTGAAGTAACCGGGCGCCTCAGCCGGTCACCGCCGTCAGCGCGGACAGGATGTCCCCCGGCTCAGTCCGGGTCGCGTAGTTCGGGTGCACGTCGATCCACCGGATCACCCCGGCGGCGTCGACGATGACCACCGCGGGCATCGGCAGGCCCCGCGTGCCGTCGGCGTTGACCTGCGCCAGGTCCAGCCCGAGCTGCGCCTGGGCGGCGGCCACCGCCTCGGTCGGCCCGGTCAGGATGCCGAGCTGGCCCGCGATCTGATTGCCCGGATCGGACAGCACGGTGAAGGTCAGCTCCTTGGCCTGCTGCGTGGTCAGCGAGCCATCGGCCGTCTGCGGGCTGACGCGATCAGCGGCACGCCCCGCGCGGCCAGCGCCGGCACCAGCCGGGCCTGGTAGGTCCGCAGCGCGATGTCGCAGTACGGGCACCAGGCGCCGCGGTAGAACACCACCACCGCCGGGCGCCCTCCCCGCGCCTCGGCCAGCGTGGTCGGCTGCCCGTGCACGTAGACCAGCTTCCCGTCGGGCATCGGCTGGCCCGGCGCCGTGATCGCGGCGGTCGGGCTGGTGGGCGGGCATGGTCAGCTGACCCCCTTATTCAGCGACGGGACACGAGGAGAGAGTACGGGACGGTTGATCCCGGCACCGGGACGCCGAACCGCTCGGCCCAGTGGCTGAGGGTCA
>JBOHCO010001520.1:0-1864 GCA_050698895.1 Streptosporangiaceae bacterium | reverse complement strand
ATCCTGCACGGATGCATCAAGACCCGCACCCTCTACGACGAGGCCACCGCCTGGGGACACCGGCAAAACCTCCCCCAATCCTCCGTCGCGGCTTGACACTTAAGCTCCTTGGATGTCTTTCACGTCGTTACGCGGGGCGGCCCCCAGAGCGAGCGGTGGCGAGGCGGCATGGTTGGCGCTCTGGTGCTCCTACGGCAGCACCAGAGGGCCAACCATCACCCTGCGCCCAGCCCAGCCCAGCCCAGGCCCAGCCCGGCCCGGCGCCCGCCGCCTGCGCCCCGGCGCTACCCAGCCACGCGGAAGCCGCGCAGCAGCTGCTGGAGCAAGATCCGCGCCCGCTCCCGCTCCGCCGCCGGGTCCGGGGCCGCCGCGACCGCCAGCGCCGCCTCGTCCATGGCCGCCATCAGCACCCGGGCCGCCAGCGCCAGGTCCGGGATCTCGTAGTCGCCCGTGGCGACCAGCCGGTCCAGCGCGGTCACGAACATGCCCAGGAAGTACTCCTCGTCGATCTTCTTCCAGCGGGCCCAGCCCAGCGCCGCCGGGGCCTGCTCCAGCACGATGCGGCGGAAGTCGTCCTGCGCGCACTCGTCCAGGAACAGGTTCATGCCGGCGACGATCGCCGCCTGCGGATCCTGGATGCCGGCCAGGCCCCTGGCGATCCGCCCCAGCAGCCGCCGCTGCATGGTCACGAACGCCGCCTCGAACAGCTCGGCCTTGTCCGCGAAGTGGTGGTACACGCCGCCCTTGGTGACCCTCGCCTCCTCGGCGATGGCGTCGATGGTGGTCGCGGCGTAGCCGTCGGCGGTGAACCGCGCGATGGCGGCGCTCACCACGGCTGTCCGGGTGAGCTCCGCATACTCCTCGCGCCGTGTCTTGCCTGCCATCGCCGTCTAGCTTACAGTGACATACTATGAGTATCTCAAAGACCAAAAGTCGTCCAGAGTCCAGTAGTATCCAAGATCGGGAGATCGTCTCCACCGCCTACGGCGACGTCGCCTGCCGGATAACCGGGTCGGGTCCGGTGGCCCTGTTCATCCACGGGGTGTTCCTGAGCGCTGACCTGTGGGGCGGGCAGCTCGACGCCCTCGGCGACCTGCGCCGCTGCGTGGCGGTCGACCTCCTCGGGCACGGCGCCAGCGCCTGCCCGCCACTGGCCGGCATGACCCTGCCCGCGCAGGCGGACATGATCCTGGCCGTGCTCGACGCGCTCGGCGCCGACCAGGCCGACCTCATCGGCAACGACTCGGGCGGGGCCATCGCCCAGCTCGTGGCGACCAGGGCGCCGCACCGGGTCCGGTCGCTCACGCTGACCAACTGCGACACCGACGAGAACCTCCCGCCGGCCGCGTTCGCCCCCATCGTGGAGATGGCCAGGGCCGGGGTGCTCGCGCCCGGGCTGCCCGTCCTCGTGGCCGACCCGGCGGCGGGCCGGGACGCGCTGGCCTCCGGCCTGGAGCAGCCGGACGCGCTGCCCGACGAGGTGATCAGCGGGTTCCTGGCCCCGTTCGCCGACCCGGTCAGGGCCAGGGCCGTCGAGGCCATGGTGGCCAGCCTGGACGCCGCCGTCACCGTGGCGATCCGGGCTGACCTGGCCCGGCTGCAGGCGCCGACGCTGATCGTCTGGGGCACCGACGACGAGTTCTTCGGCGTCGACTGGGCCCGCTGGCTGGCCGGCACCATCCCCGGCACCACCGGGCTGCGGCTGATCGAGGGGGCGAAGCTGTTCCACCCGCTGGAGCGCCCGGCCGAGCTGACCGGCGCGCTGCGCGACTTCTGGTCGGCCCAGCCCGCGGCCTGAGCACCGCCAGCCGCCCAGCCGCCCGGCCGCCGGGCCACCCGGCCGGCCCCGCCCGTGGCCCTAGCC
>JBOHCO010001519.1:0-4355 GCA_050698895.1 Streptosporangiaceae bacterium | reverse complement strand
GCTCGGGTTCAAGGGGTCGTTGCGACATTGCTGGCAGATGAGCCCTTCGGTGGTCACTGTAGCTGGTGGCGGGCGGTGTCCGGGTGCCGCGCGGTGGGCGGGGGCAGGCCCGTGGCCTGCCCGTGGCTTCCTGCCGCCGAGGGGCCGCAGAGGCTCCGGGGTCAGGGCCGGCCGCAGGCCGTCGCCGCAGGCGATGCGCAGCAGCCTTGAGGCCGGAGGGGCGGCCCCGTATCCTGCGCGGCACCCGCCGGGGAATCAGCGGCGGCGCCAGCCGCCTCCGCTGCGGGTTGTCCTTCGGGGGCCCGTGCTGGTCAGGCAGCGGCGCTGGCCAGGAACTGATCCAGGGCCTGCGCCGGGGTGCGCCAGCCCAGGGTCTTGCGGGGCCGGGCGTTCAGCTGCGCGGCGACCCGCTCCAGCTCGTCCCTGCCGTGGCCGGCCAGGTTCGTGCTCTTGGGGAAGTACTGGCGCAGCAGCCCGCTGGTGTTCTCGCTGCTGCCGCGCTGCCAGGGCGAGTGCGGGTCGCAGAAGTAGATGTCCAGGTCGGCAGCGGCGGCGATCTGCGCGTGGAAGGCCATCTCCTTGCCCTGGTCCCAGGTCAGCGACCGGCGCAGCGCCGCCGGCAGCCCGGCCATCGCCCCGGTCATCGCCCCGGCGACCGCGGCGGGGTCATGCCCGCGCGGCAGGTGCAGCAGCAGCACGAACCGGGTCGACCGCTCGACCAGGGTGCCGATCGCCGAGGCGTTGCGCGCCCCCATGATCAGGTCACCCTCCCAGCGGCCCGGCACCGCCCGGTCCGCGACCTCCGCGGGCCGCTCGGAGATCATCACCATGTCCTTGATCCGGCCGCGCCGCTCCCCGGCCTTACGGCGGGGCCTGCGCAGCGCCCGCCCGGTCCGCAGGCACGCCGCCAGCTCCCGGCGCAGCGCCCCGCGGCCCTGCACGTAAATCGCCTGGTAAATCGTCTCGTGTGACACCCGCATCCCCCGATCATCAGGGAACTCGGCCTCCAGCATGACGCTGATCTGCTCCGGCGGCCACCGCTCGGCCAGCCGGGCCTGCACCCAGCCCCGCAGCCGCGCGTTCACCGCCAGCCGCGCCGCCTTCGGCCGCCGCGCCCGCGCCTCCGCCTGCGCCTGCGCCGCCACCGCCCGGTACCCCCGCCGCGTCCCGTTCCGCCCGATCTCCCGGTACACCGTCGACCGGTCCCGCCCCAGCCGCGCCGCGATCCGCGCCGGCGCCTCCCCCGGCGCCAGGCCCACCGCGATCTCCTCCCGCTCCGCCACCGACAGGAACCGCCCGCACGCCGGCCCCGCCGGCCCGTTCCCCTTCACCCCGCCCGCCGCCCCGAACCAGTCCTCCGCCGTCCGGCCCGCCCCCACCGCCGCCGCAGCCTCCCGCCACGCCAGCCCCGCCCGAACCCCATCCCAGAACGCCACCCGCGCCGCCCGCGGCCACGGCAGACGCCCGCGCCTCACAACCCCCATAACGACCTCCCACCACGAGAACCGTCGCAACGACCAGTTGAATCCGCCCAGCGATATTCGCGGACCGATTTCCGGGATCATGGCGGCCCCCTCAGAGGCGGGGCCCCAGCCGCTTCGGCCGCCCCGTCTGCCCCGGTGATCTCGCCCGCCTCAATAACGCCCGGCCAGATCCCGCCTTGCGGCCCGGCCGTAAATCAGCGCAGGGCCAGAAGCTCAGCCGCGACCCTTGCCACGGCGAGATGTGAAAGAGATACTTCGAAATATGCCTTTCACATCTGCAGGACAGGGCTCGTCGGGACGGGGCGCCAGGCCGGCCGGCGGAGTCTGGACCGACGTCTACCTGGCGGCCGGGGCCAGGGCGGTGTCGGCCGCCGGGGACCTGCTGGCCGCCATCGCGCTGGTGCTCGAGCTGCAGCAGCGGGGGATGGGCGGGTTCGCCGTCGCGGCGATCCTCATCGCGGCCGCCGCGCCGCCGGTGCTGCTGGTCCGCTGGGCAGGCCGGCTGGCCGACCGGGCCGACAGCCGGCGGCTGCTGGTGCTGACCGGGCTGGCCCAGGCCGCCGCGTGCGTGGCGCTGGCCTTCGCCGGCGGCATCGCCGAGATCATCGGCCTGGTCACCGTGCTGGCGGCGGGCCTGGCGCTGACCCAGCCCTGCCTGCAGGCCCTGCTGGCGGACATGGTGGCGCCCGGTGACCTGCCGCGGGCGACGGCGCTGAGCCAGACCGCGACGGCGGCGGGCACGATGCTGGCGCCGGCGCTGGCCGGGCTGCTGATGGGCCACTTCGGGGTGCGGGTGCCGCTGCTCGCCGACGCCGCCAGTTACCTGGCTATCGCGGTGGCCGGCGGCCTGATCCGGACCCGCCGCGGCGGCCGGGCCCTGGCGCCCGCCTCGTCGAAGGCACCGGGACAGTCACCGGCCCCCGCCTGGCGGCTGCGCCAGGACCCGCTGGTCTGGTCGGCGGTGGTCCTCATCGGCGCCGTGGTGGGCGCGGCCAGCCTGGTCAACGTGGCCGAGGTGTTCTTCATCCGCGGCACGCTGCATTCCACGGCCACCGTCTACGGGCTGCTGGACAGCGTCTGGATCAGCGCCACCATGGGCGGCGCCTGGCTGCTGGCCCGGCGCCGGCCGGCCGACTGGGCGCTGGGCCCGGCCCTGCTCGGCGCGCTGACGCTGACCTGCGCGAGCGTGGCCATCTTCGCGGTGGTGCCGGCGGTCGCCTGGCTCGTGCCGGTCAGCCTGGTCGGCGGGCTGGGCAACGGCGGCGTGAGCAACGCGGTCAGCGTGCTCCTCGGCCGGCGGGCGCCGGCGGCCGGCCGGGGCCGGGCCTACGCCGTGCTCGGCGCGGTGGTCAGCGCGGCGACCACGGGCGGCTACCTGCTGGGCGGGCTGCTGCTGGTGCTGATCCCGGTGCGCGCCGCCATCGCCGGCGCGGGACTGGCCGGGCTGGCCGTCACGGCCGCGTTCGCGCTTCCGGTGCTGCGGGCCTCCCGCCGGGAGCGTGACCGCGATGCGAGCCCGGTCGCGCCTCATCCCGCTGAGCCGCTGTCGCTGGGGCAGTGATCGGGCGGGGCGGGGCGGGCACGACGCCCGCGCCCCGCTGGCTGAGCGCGGGGGACGCCCGGCCTAGCGGCCGTGCTTCTAGGGGCCGAGCCTCTAGCGGCCGTGCTCCTTGCGGTACTCCTGGCCGAACCCGACCATCCCGGCGCCGGTCGGCGATCCGGACTGCGGGAGCACCCGCGCGCCCGGCTGGCGGTGGCCGCGGTGCAGCGGCTCGGGGGAGACCGACCGGACGCTGTCCGCGCTGCACACCGCGGCGGCGTCGCTGACCGGGCCGAGCACCTGGCTGCTGGTCGGGATCTCGGGGCGGCGGAACCGGTGGCTCGGGCGCCGGTCGAGCACGTCGCCCAGGTCCTCGGCGTGGGCGTCCCTGGCCGTGAGCGGCTGGAACCCGAAGGTCGACTCGATCAGCTTCAGCGTCGAGGTGTGCTCGAACGGGCCGTGGTGCACGACCGTGGCCGGCGCCAGGTTGGACACCACGATGGCGGGCACCCGGAAGCCGAGCTGGCGGTAGTCGGGGATCAGCTGGCCGTCGGTGGGGGTGGTGCCGTCGCCGGTGTGGTCGACGGTGGCGGGGTCGGTGTCGTCGATGACCCGCGGCGGCGGAACGTGGTCGAAGAACCCGCCCCATTCATCGAAGGTGACCATGAATACCGTGTTGTCCAGGTAGCCGGCGTCGGCCAGCGCGTGGTAGGCGTCGGCGATGAACCGCTCGCCGAGCCGGATGTCGGCCAGCGGGTGGTCGTCGGCCGAGGTGCCGTTCCCCTCGGTGTCGAACGCCGGGTCGATGAAGCTGACGTTGGGCAGGTTGCCCGCGGCCACGGTGTCGATGAAGCTCGGCGTGGTGACCGGGATGCCCACGGCGTCGGTGTCGCCGTCGGCGAACGGGTGCCAGAAGGGGAAGTACTTGGTCCCCCACAGGGCCAGGAACGGCAGGTCGCGGAAGAAGTAGCCGCCGGTCGGCACGCCCTGGGTGTTGGGGATGGGGGACAGCTTGTCCCAGATGGTGGCCAGCGCGGAGATGTTGTTGCTGTTGTGGTCCCGGTCGGTCCTGGCCGCGTGCTGGTAGATGCGGTTGGGGAAGGTCTCGCCGGCGAACGAGCAGAAGTAGCGGTCCAGGGTGGTGTAGCTCTCCGCCAGCGCCCCGATGACCGGCAGGTCGGGCACGGGCTTGCGGCGGCCGTCATGGTGGAAGTTGGTGTAGTAGCCGGCCGGGAAGGTGTTGGCGGCGGCCAGGGTGACGCCGGGGTTGCCGGCCGGGGCGGTCGGCCGCTGCAGGAAGCCGTCCATCCGGCCGAAGTTGCGCTGGACCA
>JBOHCO010001518.1:0-3054 GCA_050698895.1 Streptosporangiaceae bacterium | reverse complement strand
GCCTCCGGGCGCTAGCGCCCGGAGGCCGCGACAGCCGCGCTGACGGCGGCGGCCAGCTCACGCGGGCGCTCCACGGGAATGATGTGCCCGGCCCCGTCCAGCGGGACCAGCCGGACGTCGGCGAAGTAGTCGTCAAGCCGGCCCGACCACTCGCGCGGGAACAGCGGGTCGTGCGACGGCCACAGCACCGTGGTGGGCGCGGTCGTCCGGCGGTCGGGATCGGGGGTCCGCTCGGCCACCGACACGGCGACCGACCCGGCCCCGGCCCGGTACCAGGCGATCGAGGCGGCGAACGCGCCGCGCGGCGCGTAGACCGAGACCAGGTGGTCGATGTCGGCCTCGGCCGGGTCGTAGCCGGGCCCGGACCAGTGGGTCCAGAAGTGCCGCAGGTAGGCGCGGACCGCGTCGGGGCGGCCGTCGACGAGCTGGGTGGCCAGTTCCAGCTCGTGGAAGCCCTGGTACCAGAACTCCCGCTGGGCCCGCGGGTTGAGGATCCGGTCGCCGATGCCGGGCAGTGGCGGACCCAGCACCAGCGCGCTGACCAGGTCGGGCCGGTCGCGGGCTACGGCCTGGGCGATCCGGCTGCCGATGTCGTAGCCGGCCAGCACGGGCCGCCCCAGCCCCAGCTCGCCGATCAGGCCGATGAGGCTGCGCGCCTGGGCGGCCGCGCTGTACTGGTCGGCCGGCTCGGCCGCGTGCTTGTCAGACTCGCCGAACCCGCGCAGGTCCGGCACGATCACGTCGGCCGCGCCGGTCAGCAGCGGCACGACCTCCCGGTAGTCAGTCCGGTCGCCGGGCCAGCCGTGCAGCAGCAGCACGGCCGGTCCCTGGCCGGCTCGTTCATAGGCGAGGCGGAATCCGTCCACCGCGGTCTGCTGGCGCATTTGGCCAGTATCCGCCCGTCCTCCCCGGGCCGGGCTCAGAACGGGCTGAGAAGCGGACGTGAAGAGCCGGTGGGCCAGGGCAGCTAGTGGGCCACCACGGCGCACAGCGGCGCGAGCAGCTCGGCGGGCAGCACGCCGGCCAGCACCTCGCGGTGGGTGGGGGCGGCCTCGTCGTGTCGCTGCTGGCCGGTCTCGGTCAGGGTCACGAAGATGCCGCGGCGGTCGTTGTCGCACAGGCCGCGCTCGACCAGCCCGCTGCGGGCCAGCCGGTCGATCAGCCGGGACAGCGCGCTCTGGCTCAGGTGCACGGCCTCGGCCAGCTCCTGGGCCCGGAACTTGCGGTCCGGGCTCTGGCTGAGGCGGTCCAGCACCTCGAACTCGCTGACCCCGAGCCCGTGCCGCTTGCCCAGCTCGTGCTCGAGCGCCGCGAACGCCGCGGCGTGGCTGGCGGTGATCGTGCGCCAGGCGCTGACCACGCGGTCACTGGACTCGGACTGCATCGAGCTCACGATGCGCACCTTAGCCGAGATCGGAGCTAGATGCAAGCGCATTAATTGCCTTTGCATCTAGTGCTTGTGCATGCATATATTTCTGGGCATGGAATCACCCAGTAGCACTCAGGAACTCTCCTCCGCTCCGCGGCCGGGGACTCCGGCCGGCCCGGGGGCGCCGGCCGAGGTCGACGACCAGCGCTGGAGCCCGCGGCTGTGGGCCATGCTGATCGTGCTCTGCGGCGCGCTGTTCCTCGACGCGCTCGACGTGTCGATGGTGGGCGTCGCACTGCCGGACATCCGCAGCGCCCTCGGGCTGACCACCACCTCACTGCAATGGATCGTCAGCGGCTACGTGCTCGGCTACGGCGGCCTGCTGCTGCTCGGCGGCCGCGCGGCCGACCTGCTCGGACGCCGCCGCGTCTTCCTGGCCGCGCTGGCCCTGTTCGCGGTGGCCTCGCTGCTCGGCGGGCTGGTCAGCAGCCCCGAGCTGCTGATCGGCGCCCGCTTCGTCAAGGGCATCGCCGCGGCGTTCACCGCCCCGGCCGGCCTGTCGCTGCTGACCACCACGTTCCGCGAGGGTCCCATGCGCAACCGGGCCATCAGCGTCTACTCGGCCTTCGGGGCCAGCGGCTTCTCCCTCGGCCTGGTGCTGTCCGGCCTGCTCACCGAGGTCAGCTGGCGGCTGACCCTGCTGGTCCCCGCCCCAGTGGCGCTGATCACGCTCTTCGCCGCCTGGCGGCTCATCCCGCGGGCCGGCCACGGCGCGGTCACGGGCCACCGCCGCCACTTCGACATCCCCGGTGCCGTGACCGCCTCGACGGGCATGCTCTTGCTGGTCTACACGGTCGTGTCGGCCCAGGCGGCCGGCTGGGCCTCGGCCCGGACCATCGGCTCGTTCGCGGCCGTGGCCGTGCTGCTGACGGCGTTCGTGCGCATCGAGCTGCGCAGCCCGGACCCGCTGGTCCGGCTGACCATGTTCCGGCTCGGCGCGCTGACCCGGGCCAACATCGGCTCCGTGACGCTGTTCGGCTCCTACGTCTCGTTCCAGTTCCTGGTCACGCAGTACCTGCAGAGCCTGTCCGGCTGGTCGGCACTGTCCACTGCGCTGGCCTTCCTGCCCGCCGGGGTGATGGTCGCGGTCCTGTCCACCCGGATGGGCTCGATCATCGACCGGTTCGGGACGGCAAAGGTCTCGGTCATCGCCTTCGTCTGCCTGGTCGCCGGCTACGCGGTGTTCCTGCAGATCGGCACCCGGCCGGACTACCCGGCGGTCATCCTGCCCTCGGTGCTCCTCATCGGCCTGGCGTTCGGGCTGGGCTTCTCCTCGCTGAGCCTGGCCGCCACCGCGGGCGTGCCCGACGCGGAGCAGGGGCTGGCGGCCAGCCTGTTCCAGACCTCGTTCCAGGTCGGCGGCGCGATCGTGCTGGCCGTCGTGACGGCGGTGGTGGACGCCGGAGGGGCCAACAAGGTGATCTCCGCCCAGGCCACGCTGGCCGCCTACCGGCCCGCGCTGGCGGTGATCACCGGGGTCTCGGTCATCGGCGCCCTGGCCGCGCTGAGCGGGCTGCGCTGGACCCGCCGCGAGCCGGCCCCCGTCGCGGTCGCCGCTCCGTGCGAGGACTGCTAGCCCCGGCGCGGGAACTGCCGGCCCTCAGCGCCTGCGCGCGGCCTACCCG
>JBOHCO010001517.1:0-6330 GCA_050698895.1 Streptosporangiaceae bacterium | reverse complement strand
GCCGACCCCATCGCCGTGGCGGCGGGCGCCGCCCTGGGCCTGTCGGCCGTCGCGGCGGTGGCCGTCAACATCGGCGCCAAGAGCCTCAAGCTGATCCCGATGGCCTGGGTGCAGCGCATCACCGGCACCATCCTGCTGGGCTTCGGCGTGTACGGGGCCGTTCGGGCCATTACCGGCTGACGTGCCGGGGAATGGCTGAGGGGGGGAGCAGAGGGGAGAGTCTGATGGCTACTGGGCCCGAGCGGGCGGAGCCGGGGAACGCGGAGCACGAGGGCACCGGGCACGACGATGCCAGCCAGGGACCTGCCGGGCCGGGACAGGCCGGCCTGGGACAGGCCGGGCCGGTGGACGCCGGGCCGGGGGACGCCGAGCGGGTGGTGGTGCTCGGCACCGGGATCATGGGCGCGGCGATGGCCCGCAACCTGCTGGCCGCGGGGCTGCCGACCACCGTGTGGGACCGGTCGGCCGCGGTCACCGCACCGCTGGGCCGGGCCGGCGCGACGGTCGCGGCGTCCGCCGCCGAGGCCGCCCGCGGCGCCGGGCTGGTGATCACCATGCTGCCCACCGCCGACGTCGTGACCGCGGTGGTCTTCGACGCCGGCGTCACCGAGGCGCTGGCCCGCGGCGCCGTCTAGGCCCAGATGGGGACCATCGGCCTGACCGCCACCGCCGAGATCGGCGCCCGGCTCCGTCAGGCCCGTCCCGACGTGCTGTTCGTGGACGCGCCGGTGTCGGGCAGCAAGGGCCCGGCCGAGGCCGGGGAGCTGCTCATCCTGGCCTCCGGCCCGCCCGCCGCGGTGCCGGGCGCCGGGCCGGCCTTCGCGGCCATGGGCCGCCGGACCGTGTGGCTGGGCGAGGCCGGCCAGGGCAGCAAGATGAAGCTGGCCGTGAACGCCTACATGTCGATCCTCATCGAGGGCGTGGCCGAGGCCCTGGAGTTGGCCACCGAGCTGGGCGTCGAGGAGGCCAAGCTGGCCGAGGCCATCGAGGGCGGCCCGCTGGACGCGCCCATCGCCGGCGCCAAGCTGCACAAGATGGAGCGGGGCGACTACGCGCCCGAGTTCCCGCTGGAATGGGCGCTCAAGGACGTGGACCTGGCCATCGGCCTGGCCCGCGCCGACGCGCTGCCGCTGCTGGCCACGCTGTCCCGGCAGTGGCGGGCCGCGGTGGCGCAGGGCCACGGCCGGGAGGACGTCAGCGCGGCCCGGCTGGCCCTGAGCCGCGACGCGTAGCCAGGGGACGCGCAGCCGGGGGCCAGAGCCGGGAGAGGTCAGCGGCCAGCGGCAGAGGCGGCCGGGCGGGCCAGGGCCTGGTCCAGCCAGCCGCGCAGCGCCGCGGCCGGGGCCGCGCCGGTCTGCCGGCTCATGATCTGGCCGTCGCGGAACACCATCAGCGTCGGGATGGACTGCACCCCGAACCGCTGCTGGAGCCGCGGCGCCTCGTCCACGTTGACCTTGACCAGCTTGATCTGGCCCGGCTTCTCGCCAGCCAGCTGGGCCAGCGCCGGCGAGACCATCCGGCACGGCCCGCACCAGGGCGCCCAGAAGTCGACCAGCACCGGTACCGCGGCCTGCTCCACGACCTCGGCGAACGTCGCGTCGCCCGCGTCGGTGATCCAGGGCAGCGGCTCGTGGCAGCTGCCGCAGCGCGGCGTGCCCGCCGCGACAGCCGGTACCCGGTTACGGCGCCCGCAGCTCGGGCACCTGGTGATGTCGTCTGACATTGTTCTGCCTGCCGTTTCCGCACTCGGTTCCCTCAACACAACCAGCGCGGGCCCCGGATGCATCCCGCACCCCTGACGGCCCCCGGGCGAATCCCTCACGCCGCTCCTGGCCCTCTATGTGACGGAAGCGACAAGCTTGTACCCTGGCCAGCGTGACGGAGTACGTGCTGACCCTGTCCTGCCCCGACCGGCCCGGCATCGTGGCCGGCGTGGCCGGCCTGCTTGCCGCCCGCGGCGGCAACATCGTGGAGAGCCAGCAGTTCGGCGACCAGGCCACCGGCCGGTTCTTCATGCGGGTCCAGTTCACCGTGCCCGACGAGAACGCCGACGAGCTGCGCGCCGGCCTGACCGAGCTGGCCCCTGAGCTGGAGCTGGAGTGGGGCCTGTGGGATACCGCGGTCCCGCCCCGGGTGCTGATCCTGGTCTCCAAGGCCGGGCACTGCCTGAACGACCTGCTGCACCGCCAGCGATCCGGCCAGGTCGGCATCGAGATCGCCGCCGTGGCGTCCAACCACCCCGACCTGCGGCCGCTGACCCAGACCTACGGGATCGACTACCACCACCTGCCCGTCACCCCGGAGACCAGGGCCTGGCAGGAGGGCGAGATCCTGACGCTGGTCGTGCACTACCGGATCGACTTCGTGGTGCTGGCCCGGTACATGCAGGTGCTCAGCGACGACTGGTGCGCCAAGCTGGCCGGACGAGTGATCAACATCCACCACTCGTTCCTGCCCGGCTTCAAGGGCGCCCGGCCCTACCACCAGGCCCACGCCCGCGGCGTCAAGCTCATCGGGGCCACCGCCCACTACGTCACCGGCGACCTGGACGAGGGCCCGATCATCGAGCAGGAGGTGGCCCGGGTCGACCACACCCAGGACGCCGCCGAGCTGATGGCCGTCGGCCGCGACGCCGAGTGCCTGGCCCTGTCCCGCGCGGTGCGCTGGCACGCCGCCCACCGCGTCCTGCTCAACGGCGCCAAGACCGTCGTCTTCCGGTGACCGTAGTCGTGGGCTCGGCCGCGGTCGCGTTACGGGCGGCCGGATCTGGCGCTGCGGCCAGGCCGGAATGACTGGTTCATGATCGCGGCAATCCGTCCGTGACTATCGCTGACGAAGTTCCGCGATCGCCGCGGCCGGGACCATGCACCGCTGATCATGGCGCCGGGGTTACGCGGAGTGGGGGCGGGTGACGGGCTCGCCGAGGGTCAGCGCCGCGGACTGGGCCACGGCGGGATCGAAGCCGGCCGCCAGGCCGACCAGCGCCGCGTCCAGGTAGACGGTCAGGTCGGCGTCGGCGCGGGCCGACCAGCGCTCGTAGGCGGCCCGGCAGACGGCCAGCGTGGCGCGGCCGACGGCCAGCGGGAACAGGGAACCGGCGGGCTGGCCGATGCGGCCGGCCGCGAAGTCGCTGATGGCGCGCTCCCAGGCGTCGTAGTGCACGGCGGCGCTGGCCTCCAGGGCCGGGGCCGAGCTGATCAGGTTCATCCGCATCCGCAGCTCGGGGACGTCCTGGGCCTGGTAGTGGTTGGCCGTGACCACCGCCTGGCGGATGGCGTCCAGCATCGGCACGTCGGCGGGCACCTGGGCCAGGGCGGCCCGGATGGTGTCGACCTCGGCGTCGAACTCGCTCCACAGCACGCTGGCCTTGGATCCGAAGTAGCGGAAGAAGGTCCGCTTGCTGACCCCGGCCTCGGCCGAGATCTGCTCGATGGTGGTGTTCTCGAAGCCTCGCTCGGTGAACAGCCGCAGGGCGATCAGTTCCAGGGCGCGCTGGCTCGTGCCAGGCGGGCGGCCCCGCCGGGGGGTCGTCGCGGCGGCCTCGCCAGCGAGCACGGTGGTCCTCCTTCCGGGGCTGTCCGGCCCGAGAGTTCACCGCTCCCAGTCTTGCTTACGTCACTAGGTGACGTTATCATCTGTAGATATTCGTCACCGCGTGACGGAATGAGTGGCCGGGCATCTCTGCATGTGGGGGAGCGTGATGAGCGGACAGATCGCGACCGTTGAGGCCGCCGCCCAGACCAGCGCCGGGACCAGCACCCAGTCCGGCGCCAGCGCCGCGGCCGAGCCGGGCCAGCCGGCCGGGACGGCCGCGGAACCCGAAGCCCAGCCCGAGGTCACGATCCAGGACGTGCTCGTCGAGGATGTCTCGATCGATGGCATGTGCGGTGTCTACTGAGCTGCCCGCCCCCAGCCGGTCGGCCCCGGGCCGGTCGGCTCCGGGCCGGTCGGCTCCGGGCCGGTCGGCTCCTGGGCTGCCCGCCCCCGGCCGGCCCGCCGTCGGCGCGCCAGCCGAGTTCGACCTCGACCGGCCCTGGCAGCTCCACCCGCAGGTGTCGGTGCGCCCCGAGCACTTCGGCGCGCTGATGTACCACTTCGGCACCCGGCGGCTGTCGTTCCTGAAGAGCCCGGTGCTGCTGACCGTGGTGCGGGCCCTGGACACGGCGCCGAGCGCCCGCGCGGCCTGCGCCACCGCGGGCGTGGCCGCCGGTGAGCTGCCGGCTTACGCCGCCGCGCTGGCCACGCTGGCCCGGACCCAGATGATCCGCGAGCGCCCCTCGGCCGCCAGCCCCGACCCCGACCCCGACCCCGACGCCGTGACCCAGGAGCCCGTGACCCAGCAGCCCGTGACCCAGGAGGCGAACGCATCGTGAGCCTGACGGCGAGCGCGCCGCTGCCGCTGGTCGAGCAGTTCCAGTCGGGGCTGGCCTCGCCGATCTGCCTGACCTGGGAGCTCACCTACGCCTGCAACCTGTCCTGCGTGCACTGCCTGTCCAGCTCCGGGCGGCGGGACCCGCGCGAGCTGTCGGCCGCCGAGTGCCTGGCGGTCATCGACGAGCTCGAGCGGATGCAGGTCTTCTACGTGAACATCGGCGGCGGCGAGCCGACCGTGCGGCCCGACTTCTGGGACCTGGTCGACTACGCCACCGCGCACCACGTCGGGGTCAAGTTCTCCACCAACGGCGTCAAGATCACGCCGGAGATCGCCGCCCGGCTGGCCGCCAGCGACTACGTGGACGTGCAGATCTCGCTCGACGGCGCCACCGCCGAGGTCAATGACGCCATCCGCGGCCGCGGCTCCTACGCCACCGCGCTGCGGGCCATGCGCAACCTGGCCGACGCGGGCTTCAAGGGCTTCAAGATCTCGGTCGTCGTCACCCGCCAGAACGCGGGCCAGCTCGACGACTTCCAGGCCCTGGCCGACCGCTTGGGGGCGCAGCTGCGGCTGACCCGGCTGCGGCCGTCGGGCCGCGGCGCCGACGTCTGGGAGGAGCTGCACCCCACGGCCGGCCAGCAGCGCCAGCTCTACGACTGGCTGCTGGCCCACGGCGAGCAGGTGCTGACCGGGGACTCGTTCTTCCACCTGGCCGCCTACGGGCAGGCGCTGCCGGGGCTGAACCTGTGCGGCGCGGGGCGGGTGGTGTGCCTGATCGACCCGGTGGGCGACGTGTACGCCTGCCCGTTCGCCATCCACGACAGCTTCCTGGCCGGCAACGTGCGCGGCCCGGGCGGGTTCGCCGCCGTGTGGCGCGAGTCCGAGCTGTTCACCGACCTGCGCCGGCCGCAGACCGGCGGGGCCTGCCAGTCGTGCTCGGCCTACGACTCCTGCCGCGGCGGCTGCATGGCGGCCAAGTTCTTCACCGGGCTGCCGCTTGACGGCCCCGATCCGGAGTGCGTCAAGGGACACGGCGGAGCGGCGCTGGCGGCGGCCGGCCGCGACGCGCCGCGGCCGTCGGGCGATCACTCGCACCGGCGCCGCCCCGTCCCGGTGTCCATCGGCCCCCGGCCCGCGGCCCCCGGCGCGGACGGCGCCAGGCGCCCGCCGGACCGGGCCTGCGACGAGAGCCCGCTGGCCGGCTTCGACCCGCCGGGTTTAGCCCCGTCGCCGGCCGCCGGCCGCTGACCGCATAGCGCGAACCACCTAGCGCAGGGACGTCGCCATCCGCGCGACGCCCCCGGCCGGAGACTGCCCGGGCAACTGCATCACCACATTTAACAAGGGACACCCAGGGAGGGACTGGCACATGGCAGGCAGAGTAGCGGGCAAGGTCGCCTTCATCACCGGGGGCCGGGCGCGGCCAGGGTCGCAGCCACGCCATCCGGCTGGCCGAGGAAGGCGCCGACATCATCGCGGTGGACATCTGCCGCGACTACGACACTGTGGGCTACGGCATGGCCACCGAGGCCGACCTGGCCCAGACGGTCAAGGCCGTCGAGGCCCTGGACCGGCGGATCGTCGCCAGGCCGGCCGACGTACGGACGCGGCGGCGCTCAAGGCCGTGGTGGACGAGGGCGTGGCCGAGCTCGGGCGCCTGGACATCGTCTGCGCCAACGCGGGCATCTGCACCGTGCAGTGGCGGCCAAGCACGGCGTGGTCGGCATCGCCCGGACCATGGCCAACGAGCTGGCTCAGCACCTGATCCGGGTCAACACCGTGCACCCCACCGGGGTGAAGACCCCGATGGCCGGCGGCCTGGGCGGGCTGGAACCGCTGATCGGGCGCGACCCGAGCCTCGGGCCGATCTTCATGAACACGCGCCCGGTGGAGAGCGTCGAGGCGCGGGACATCAGCAACGCCGTGCTGTTCCTGGCCTCCGACGAGGCCAAGTA
>JBOHCO010001516.1:0-5108 GCA_050698895.1 Streptosporangiaceae bacterium | reverse complement strand
AAATGACTGTCCTCCCGGCCAGCAGCGCCCCGTCCTAGCGGGCGGCAGCGTCCGCCTCCATCGCCCTGATCAGGCTCTTCGGCCGCATGTCGGTCCAGTTCTGCTCGATGAAGTCGAGGCAGTCCTGGCGGCCGGCTTCCCCGAATCCGACGTCCCAGCCGTCAGGCACGTCGGCGAAGGTCGGCCAGAGCGAGTGCTGTCCTTCGTCATTGATCAGGACGAGGTACATCGCATCCGCGTCTTCAAATGGATTCGTAGCCATCAGGCATTCCTTTCGGACTTCTTGCACCTGCAATAACACGGTAACCAGGCCAGCGTCGCCGCCGGCGGTTAATCTTGTCAACCCGAGGCCGTCCGGTAGCTGGCCTGACCAACTGCAGCATAACCTCAGTTGAACGGAACACAGTGGAGGAAAGAATGGTACTACCTAAAATCCCGGGAATCATCGAAGGATCGATGACGGTTAGCCGGAGGCCAGACGGCCGGATGTCATTCCGCGTACTCACGAGCGGAAGCAGCGATGGGGCCGGACGAGACCTCATCGAACTAATCATCAGCCTGGAGGACCTGGGCCGCGCGCTGGCCGAGACGAAGGGCATTGATCGGCGGCCGGCGCTTCCCTGCCACGTCGGGTTCTGTCCCAATGCGTCCCACGCCGCGGCGTAGCAAGGCCGAACGGCAGCTCGGCCATTGGCCTTGACCGAAAATAGGGTAAGCGGTTTTCTTAGACCGGCACCCAACACGATTGAGACCAATAACAATGGCGCTCCCCGGTGTCAGTGATCGGCCACGACGACGCCGACCGGTCGGCTGCGTTCGCGTCACACGCTGGCCGCCTGGCGCACCCGGGTCGGGAGGGCACCTTTGTTAAGGCCAAATCCAAGGAGAATGCCGATGGACCTGCGCGTCTACACCGAGCCGCAGCAAGGCGCCGACTACGCCGCGTTGCTGCGGGTGGCGCGCGCCGCCGAGGCGCTGGACTACGGGGCTTTCTTCCGTTCTGACCACTATCTGAAGATGGGCGGCGCGGACGGCTCGCCGGGATCAACCGACGCCTGGATCACCCTGGCCGGGATCGCCCGCGAGACGTCCCGGATCAGGCTGGGCACGCTGATGACCGCGGCCACGTTCCGGCTGCCGGGCGTGCTCGCGATCCAGGTCGCGCAGGTGGACCAGATGTCGGGCGGGCGGGTGGAGCTAGGGCTGGGCACCGGCTGGTACGAGGCCGAGCACGTGGCGTACGGGATTCCGTTCCCGGCGGACAGGTTCGCCCGCCTGGAAGAGCAGCTGGAGATCATCACCGGCATGTGGGCGACCAAGCCTGGCGACTCCTTCAGCTTCTCCGGCCGGCGCTACACGCTCACCGACTGCCCGGCGCTGCCGAAACCGGCTCAGGAGCGGGTTCCGATGCTGGTCGGCGGCACGGGCACGCAACGAACGCCGGCGCTGGCCGCGAAGTACGCGACCGAGTTCAACGTCCCGTTCAAGTCGGCGGAGGCGGCCGGCCAGCAGTTCGCCCGGGTCCGCGCCGCGGCCGAGGCGGTCGGCCGCGATCCAGGCGACCTGGTGTACTCGATGACCCTCGTTACCTGCGTCGGCACGGATGACGCCGAGGTGGCGCGGCGGGCGGCGGCGATCGGCCATGACCCTGGGCTGCTCCGGCTGGCTGGCGTGGCCGGAACGCCGGACGAGGCCGCCGCGAAGCTGGCCGAGTACGCGGCGGTCGGCGCGGAGCGGGTCTATCTCCAGATCCTCGACCTCACCGACCTGGACCACCTGGAGCTGATCGCCGACCGGGTCCGCCCGCAGCTCGGCTAGAGGCGGAATCCCGTGCCCGGAGAGCTCACCCCCATGAACCGGACCGACACCGATCTGCTCATCATCGGAGGCGGGCTCGTCGGCGCGGGACTAGCCCGGGCCGTGCGCGACGCCGACCCCGGCCTGCGACTCGCGATGATCGACGCCGGCCCCGTTATAGGAACGGGGCCAGGCCGGCATCTCGACGACGCCGGGGCGGAGGTGTGGCGGCGTTACCGCGAGCGGGCCAAGACCGGCAGCCAGCCGCCCTATCTGGCCATCGGCGCGGGTCCCAGCGTCGGCCCGACGGTCGCAGGCGCGCCGGGCGGCATGTACAGCCTGGCCGCCTTCGGCGAGGACGCCGCCGAGTTCCCGGCGGCCGCGGTGGGGTGGAACTCCGGCGGCATGGGCGTGCACTGGAGCGCCGCCACGCCGGCCCCGTACGGCCAGGAGGTCTTCGGCTTCATCGAACCGCACGAGTGGGCCGCCGACCTGGCCCGCGCGCGGGAGCTGCTGCGCGTGCACCCCGACCCGTATGGGCAGAACGCCGCCAGCGAACTCGTCATGGCCCGCCTGCGCGAGGTCTTCGACCTGGCCAGCGACCCGGGCCGCCAGGTCCAGCCGATGCCCATGGCCGTCCAGCCGTCCGACGAGGAGGGACGCCCGCTGCGCCGCGTCGGCCCCAGCGTCATCTTCCCGCCGATCGGAGACGGCTCCGAACCGCTCTTCGACCTCATCGGGATGACCGTCTGCCCGCGCATCGTGGTCGACGAGGGACGGGCGGCCGGCGCGGTGCTGCGTGATCTGCGGACCGGCGAGGAGCGGTACCTCACCGCTGCCGCGGTCGCGGTGTGCGCGGACACGATGCGCACACCGCAACTGCTGTGGGCCTCCGGAGTGCGTCCCGCGGCGCTCGGCCGCCACCTCAACGAGCACGTCTTCATCAGCGGACGGGTGCTGGTGAGCCTGGACCGGGTGCCGATCGACCTGGCCGCCCTGCCGCTGCACGCGCCCGGCGAATGGGATGCGACGCCGCTCTGGCTGCCGCACAGCGGCCAGAGGCAGCCGTTCCAGGGTCAGATCATGACCGCGATGCTGCGGGAAGATGATTCGCGCACGCCGTACGGCTACGCGGCCGGGCTGTCCTTCTACGTGCCGACTGAGGTCCGGGAGGAGAACCGCGTCGAGTTCTCGAGTACCGAGACCGACCCGGCCGGGCTGCCGCGCATGAGCGTCCGCTTCTCTTACAGCGACTGCGACCGCGCGGCCATCGAGGCCGGCCGTCAGGCCCAGCGGTGCGCGGGGGAAGCGCTCGGCGACTTCAACCGCGAGCGCGACTCGGCCGTGCTAGCTCCCGGCTCATCGCTGCACTACACGGGCACGGTCCGGATGGGCCCGGCGGACGACGGCACGAGCGTCTGCGACCCGGACGGCAGGGTATGGGGCACGACCAACCTCTTCGTCGCGGGAAACGGCGTCATCCCGACCCCGATGACCGCGAACACCACCCTGACCGGCATGATCACTGCCGTTCGCGCGGCCCGGGCCATCAGCCGAAGGCTTCCGGGCTGAGGCCGGGCGCCCGGCGGGCGGAGGCCGGGCGTCCGGCGGAGCGGAGGCCGGCGCGCCTGCCGGGCCGGGGCCGGGTGCCCCGCGTGGTGCTAGTTCCCCTTGTCGAGCCATTCGGAAATGACGGTCCAGATCTGCGGCAGCATATCGGGGTTCATCATTTCGCCGTGCTTGCAGGGGATGGATGCCCGGCTCATGTTCTCGGAGATATACGGCGCCCATTTCTCAGCGGGATCTGTCGCCTCGGGCTCGGGCTGGGCGGACTCGGCAGAAATGAGAAGCGGGCGGCCGAGGAACCGGCTGAACTCATGCGAGTACGCGATTCTGTGGTGGTTCAGGAAGATCTCCCCGATGGTCCGCGCCTCCTCGTCGCTGAGCCCGTCGGCCAGGTCACCGTACTCCTGACGCAACTGGGTGAGGACGTCCGCCACCTCGACGTCTTCGAAGTCATAGCTGGTCGACGGGTATGCGTCCAGGATTATCAGCGCCGCGACCTCCTGGTCGGCCGCCTGAAGCTGGGCCGCGACTTCGTGGGCGACGATGCCGCCGAAGGACCATCCGAGCAGATAGTACGGTCCGGATGCCTGCACCGAGCAGATCTGCTCGATGTGATCCGCGGCCATTTCCCGGATAGAGCCGTAGAGCGCGCTCTCGCCATCGAGCCCGCGGTCCTGCACCGCATAGATCGGGTAATCCTGCGGGACATGCCTGGCCAGGGGCATATAGCTCCAGCTGAGGCCGCCCGCCGGGTGTATGCAGAACAACGGCGCCTTGCTCCCGCCGGTCTGGATCGGCAGAAGCGGGTCCATGCCCAGTGAGCGCGATCCGGAGGACGCGGCCAGGATCTCGGTCAGCCGGGCCGGCGTGGGCGCCTCGTACAGCGCGCGCACGCTGATCCGCTGCCCCCGCTCGCGCAGCTTCTGCACCAGCGACACCGCCAGGAGCGAGTGGCCGCCCAGCTCGAAGAAGCTGCCGTCGACGTTGACCTGGTCCAGGCCGAGGACCTCGGCGAATACGCCGCACAGGATCTCCTCGCGGACGGTGGCCGGGCCTCGGCCGGATGACGCCACGGCGTAGGCGGGGGCGGGCAGGGCCTTGCGGTCGACCTTCTGGTTGTCGGTCAGGGGCAGCTGGTCCAGGACCACGACGGCGGCGGGGACCATGTAGTCGGGCAGCCGTGCCGCTGCGTGGTGCCGTACTCCGGCGGCCAGGCCCTCCTCGTCGGTCTCCAGGTCGGAGTCGGGGTCGGGGTTTGGGTCGGGGATGATGTAGGCGACCAGGCGCTTGCCGCCGGCCGTGTCCTGCCGGGCGGCCACCACGGCCTGAGCGACGCCGGGGCAGGCGGCCAGGACGGTCTCGATCTCGCCCAGCTCGATCCGGAACCCGCGCACCTTGACCTGGTCATCCACCCGGCCCAGGAACTCCAGGCTCCCCCCGTCGCTCCACCGGGCCAGATCCCCGGTCCGGTACATCCGCGCCCCCGCCACCGGCGCGAAGGGGCAGGCCACGAACCGCTCGGCCGTCAGGCCAGGCCGGCTGACGTAGCCGCGGGCCACGCCGACACCGGCGATGTACAGCTCGCCGCCCACCCCGGCCGGCACCGGCGCCAGGAAACCGTCCAGCACGAACACCTGCGTGTTAGCGACCGGCCGGCCGATCACCACCTCGCCGCCGCCCAGCTCCGCCGCCGCCGACCACACCGTCGTCTCCGTCGGCCCGTACAAGTTCACCACCCGCGCCGC
>JBOHCO010001515.1:0-1749 GCA_050698895.1 Streptosporangiaceae bacterium | reverse complement strand
GCTGACCGTGACCTTGACGCGCGCGGTCCGGCAACCGAAGTGGGTCTTGTCGCCGTTGTACTGAGCCAGCCACCTGGCGGTCTCGTTGGCCGCGAACAGTCCGCTGAAGTAACCCTGCGCATTGGTCTTGGGCTCGCTATTGAACTCGTACTCCGAGCCGTTGAAGATGAAATAGATACCGACCTTGCGGCCAGCGTAGGGCGTCCAGGGGCCGGAGTGCGCCGAGGAGCTGGAGTTCTTGGCCGTGGCTGCGCGCCAGAGCCGGCCCGAGATGGTGATGGCGCCCTTGCCATGCAGATGGTGCGGGGAGATCTTGAACGACGTGATCCTGGTGTCCTCGCGCCACAGGTGCCGGACCTTGCTGACCGACACCCGCAGGGTCTGGGTGCCGGCGAAGCGCAGCCGGTAGTAGGCGTTCTGGTCCGGCGCGTTGACGGCGATCGTCCACAGCGGCGACCGGCCCGGGCAGTAGCGCACGCCGTAGGTGGGCTCGATGGTGATGAGCTGCTTCCACCGGCCCTTGGCGCTGTGCCCGTACTCCAGCGCGATGGGCGAGTTCACCTGCGTGCTGGACCGGCCGGGCGAGGTGTCGACCAGGCACGTCTTGACCGTCAGCACGCCGAACGCGCTGAGCTCGATGCTGGTCCGCTTGAACCCGGTGGTCTGGTGCACGGGCAGTGTCCGGGTCACCAGCGCCTTGCCCAGCAGGGCGGTCCCGCCGGCGGTGACGGCCCAGCTCCCGGTGGCGGTCTGCCGGGGGATGCTGGCCCGGAACGCGCCGGCCGCGTTGGTCTTCGCCGTGATCTTCGGCTCGCCGGGCGGGGATAGCCGGGCGATGGTGATCGTGGTGTTCGGCAGCGGCTTGAGTGTCTTGGCCGACTGGTAGTACTTGAGCGTGCCGGTCATCACGTCGGTCTGCCCGTACTCGATGGCGTCCTGGGTGAACTTGGCCGCCAGCCGGATGGGGGTGGGCGAGTCGGTGATCGCCACGATCGGCGACTGCGCGCCGGTCATACTCGCGCTGCCCTGGAGACTGGCGTAGTAGTTGTCCGGCTGCGGCTGCACCGAAAGCTGAAAGTTGCCCTCGGAGTCCGTGGTCACGGAGTACGAGCCAGTTGGGTCGGCCGTCGTGGTCGGGCCGACGATCTGGATCTGCTCGTTGGCGAACGGCGCCGGTGATGTCGTGCCGGGCACGACCTCGGTCGCCTGGCCGGAGAACTTCACGGTCTGCTGGGTGTAGCTGATGGCCGACGGGTTGGCCGACAGCGTGACGAACGGCTGGATCAGGAAGGGGAACGTGCCGCCGGTCAGGCCGGTCTCCGCGCCATCGGCATCGGTTGCGTCGGCCGTCGCCGTGTAGGTCCCAGGCGCCAGACCGGGAAGGCCGCCAGACGCGTTCGTGGTGATGGGGTTCTGCACTGACCAGAACTCTTCATTGCTCTGCGACCCGGTTCCGGCGCCAATCTCGGTGAAATCGCTGAACGGGATCATCAGCTCGAGATGGCCCTGAGGGTCGTACAACAGCACGTCCAGGTAGGTAATCTGCGAGCCGGACTCGGTCGTCACCGTCATCTGGCCGGCGTTGCCCGACGGCGGCGTCGGGCTGGACACGCTGAGGATCGTGATGTCGCCGATGTCCGCGCTGGCGGCAGGCGTGAAGGCCAGGGCGCTGAACGCGGTGGCGGCAGCCACCGCGAGAGCGCACGCGGGCATGGTGCACAGTCGCACGGAATCCCCCGAAACGGGACA
>JBOHCO010001514.1:0-1874 GCA_050698895.1 Streptosporangiaceae bacterium | reverse complement strand
CTGCCCGCCATCGCCGCGCTGGCCGGCCGGCCGCCCGCCGAGACCGCCGCGGCGCTGGAGATCCTCACCGATGGTCACCTGGCGGCGTCGCCGGCCCCGGACCGGTTCCGCCAGCACGACCTGCTGCGCAGCTACGCGGCCGAGGTCGCCGAGCAGGCCGAGCCCGAGGCGGAACGGCAGGCCGCCGTCCGCCGCCTGCTGCGCTGGTACGGCGACCAGGCCGTGCTGGCCACCTGGGTGCTGGAGCCCGCCCGCCGGTTCCCGGCCGCCCTGCTGCCGCAGCCAGCCACCGAGCCGGTGGCCCGGCCCGACCCGGCCGCGGCCCTGGCCTGGTACGAGACTGAGCTGCCCGCCCTGCTGGCCGCGGCCCGCCAGGCGGAGCGGGAGGGCCTGCACGACATCGCCGCCCAGATCGCCCCGGCCATGTGGGACTTCTTCCAGCGCGCGCCGTACCCGCAGGAGTGGATCGAGTCCTGCGAGCTCGGCCTGCGCAGCGCCCGGCACCTGGGCGACGACGCCGTGCTGAGCTGGCTGCTGGCCTGCCTGGGCGGCACCCGGATGCTGACCGGCCAGCCGGAGGCGGGCCGCGACTGCCTGGAGGAGGCGCTGGCCATCCGGCGCCGGTCCGGCGACCGGGCCGGCGAGGCCGCGGTGCTGAACAACCTGGGTGTCGGCCTGTCCGAGGCGGGCCGGTACGCCGAGGCCCTGGACTACCTGCGGCCGGCCCTGGACATCTTCGTCTCGCTCGGCGCCCGGCTGTTCGAGGGGCTGGCGCTGGGCAACGTCGGCGAGGCGCTGCTCGGCCTGAAGCGGCACGATGAGGCGCTGGACTACCTGAAGCGGGCGCTGACGATCACCAGGGAGACCGGCGAGCGGCACGGGCTGGGCCTGACCGAGAGCACGCTGGGCGACGTCTACCTCGATCTCGGCCGCCTGGACGAGGCGGTCGCGCACTACCGGCAGGCGCTGGCCGCCCTGGATGACACCGAGATCGATCACCAGGATCAGGCCCACGTGCTGGTCAGCCTGGGCCAGGCCCTGGCCGGCCTGGACCGGCCGGGCGAGGCCCGCCAGGCCCGGCTGACCGCGCTGCCGATCCTGGACCGGCTGGGCGACCCGCGGGCCGCCCGGCTGCGCGAGCAGCTGGCGACCACAACCGCCTGACCAGGGGCGATTCGCGCCGTCGCGAACTATCGGACGCGGGCACCGCAAGGCCCTGGCAGATCATGCACGGTGCAAGTCGCCCGTCAGCGCCGATTTGCATCGCCCCGGACCCGTACGTATGTTTGGGCGCTGCGGTCAAGCAACCCCGACAAGGAGGATGATGAGGGTACGAACGCGGATAATTACCGCAGTGGGCGCGGGCTCCGCCATAACGGTCCTGGCAGCCGGGCCGGCGATGGCCAGCACCCACACTGTGCGGGCCGGCGAGACGCTCAGTGGCATCGCCGCACAGTCCGGGGAATCACTCGCGCGGGTGGAGGCGGACAACCCGCAGATCACCAACCCCAACGTCATCACCGTGGGTGAGCTCGTGCACATGTGGGGCGGCACGGGCACGCTGGCACCGCTGCGGGCCAAGTCCGGCAGCACGAAGGCCAGCACGTCACAAGGCAGCACGTCACAGGGCAGCACGACCCAGGCCGGCGACTCGCAGGCCAGCTCCACGCAGACCGGCGACTCGCAGTCGAGCAGCACGGCGGCCGGCACCAGCTCAAGCGCCGCGCCATCGTCGTTCCAGCAGTGCGTGGCCTGGCGCGAGTCGTCGAACACGCCGACCGACCCGGATGGCCTGTACGGCATCCTGCCCAGCACCTGGCAGAGCCTGGGTTACTCGGGCACGGCCGGGCAGGCGTCGGTCGCTCAGCAGAACG
>JBOHCO010001513.1:0-5665 GCA_050698895.1 Streptosporangiaceae bacterium | reverse complement strand
GCATCACGCCCGCGCCGATGTGCTCGGCCAGCTCGGCGGCGGCGGCGTCCCGGTCGGACAGCCAGACCCGCGCGCCGCGCTCGCGCAGGGCCAGCGCCACCGACGTGCCGATGAGGCCTGCCCCGATGACGACGACGCTCGCCGGAACCTGCGGCACGGGCCCGGTCACTGCGCGATGTCCAGTCGCAGCGCGGCGGCGCCGCGCAGGTAGGCGTGGATCACCTGGCTGCGCGGCACGTCAGTCTCGACGTGCATCATCAGCCGCACCACGCGGGGCATGGCGCCGGGCACCGGGATCTCGCTGCAGCACAGCAGCGGCACCTCCTGGAAGCCTAGCTTTCGCGCGGCCAGCGCAGGGAACTCGGCGTCCAGGTCAGGCGTGGCGCTGAAGATCACGCTGATGACCTGGTCGGTGCTGAGCTGATTGCGGCCCATGACCTCGGTCACCAGCTCGGCGGTGCCCTCCAGGATCGCGGCCCGCTCGTTGGCGTCGACCTGGATGGCTCCGCGGACTGCCCTGACGACCACCTTTTGTCTCCTTTCCGTGGTTTGTCCTGCCCCCTGCTGGCCCCGGGCGCGGGGCGGCGCTACAGGCCGACGGCCGCGTACAGGTCGCCGATCTCCTTGGGCGTGAGCCGCCGGGTCGCGCCCGGCCGCAGCGAGCCCAGCGCGACCGGGCCGACCTGGGTGCGCACCAGCCGCCTGACCGGGTAGCCGACGGCGGCCAGCATGCGCCGCACGATGTGCTTGCGGCCCTCGTGCAGGGTGACCTCGACCAGCGCCCGCGAGCCGGCCCGCTCCACGACCCGGAACTTGTCGGCGGTGGCCAGGCCGTCGTCCAGCTCCACGCCGGCCATCAGCCGCCGGCCCAGGTCCCTGGGCAGCGGGCCGGGCACGTCGGCCAGGTAGGTCTTGAGCACCCCGTAGCGCGGGTGGGCCAGCCGGTGAGCCAGCTCGCCGTCGTTCATCAGCAGCATGAGGCCCTCGGTGTCGTAGTCGAGCCGGCCCACGTGGAACAGCCGCTCGGCCCGGTCCCCCAGCAGGTCGGCGATGGTGCGCCGGCCGCGCGGGTCGGACATGGTGGTCAGTACCCCGGCGGGCTTGTTCAGCGCGACGTAGACCAGCTTCTCGCTGGCCGCGATGCGGCGTCCGTCGACCCGGATGATCTGTTGCTCGGGGTCGACCCGGGCCCCGTACCGGCGGACGATCTCGCCGTCCACCTCGACCCGGCCCTCGCCGATCATCTCCTCGCAGTGCCGGCGGCTGCCCACGCCGGCCGCGGCCAGCACCTTCTGGAGCCGGACGCCGCCGGGCACGTCGGTGAGCGAGTCGCGCGGTCCCTCGGGGCCGAAGTCCTCGTCGATGTCGTCATCGGCCGGGGGGCGGCCGCGCGACCGGTCACGACCTGACGTTCTCATGGCCCGCTTCCCGTGCATCTAGCTCGTCGTCGATCTGGTCGGGCAGGAACGGGGCCAGCTCGGGCAGGTCCGCCAGCGCGGGCAGGCCGAGCCGCTCGAGGAAGTACCCGGTGGTCCGGAACAGGATCGCGCCGGTGTCGCGGTCGGTGCCGCCCTCCTCGACCAGCCCGCGCAGCACCAGGGTGCGCATCACGCCGTCGCAGTTGACGCCGCGCACCGCGGAGACCCGGGCCCGGCTGACCGGCTGGCGGTAGGCCACCACGGCCAGGGTCTCCAGGGCGGCCTGGGTGAGCCGCACCTCCTGGCCGTCGCGGACGAAGCGCTCCACCACGGCGGCGCAGTCGGCGCTGGTGTAGAACCGCCAGCCGCCGGCCACCTCGGACAGCTCGAAGCCGCGGCCTTCCCCGGCGTAGGCGGCGGCCAGCTCGCGCAGCGCGGCGGACACCTCCTCGGTGGGCCGCTCGACCACCTGGGCGATCACGATCTCGGGCACGGGCTCGTCCGCGACGAGCAGGATCGCCTCCAGGCTGGCCCGCAGGCCGGGACCGGGCCCGGCGGGCGCGGTCTCGCCCGCCTCGGGCGCCGCGGTCTCGGGCGCCGCGGTCTCGTCGGCCCCGGGTGCCTCAGCCCCGGGCGCCTCAGCCTCGGGCACCTCGGGCTCCGGCGCCTCAGGCCCGGACACTTCGGGCCCGGCCGCCCGGGGCACCTCGGGCTCGGCCGGCCCAGTTCGCTCGGCCGCAGGCCCGACCGGCACCCCCGTCAGCCCGGACGGCGGCGCGCCATCCGCGGCGGGCGGCTCGGGCGACGGCCCGTTATCCATGGTGTTAATCGCCTTCCTCATCACGGTCATCGGCATCTGCGGCCGGAGCGTCGTCCGCGGGCGGCTCGTCCGACCAGGTCACGTACAGCTCACCCAGCGGGGTGACCTGGTCCAGCGTGACCCGGCTCTCCCGGTACAGCTCCAGGACGGCCAGGAACCGGGCCACCACCTCGTAGGTGCCCGCGCAGTCCGAGGTGAGCTGGCGGAACGTGGCCCGGCGCAGCTCACGCAGCCGTGCCTCCAGTATCTCAGCCTGCTCGCGCACGCTGGTCCGCGGGATGTGCAGGTGGGCGGTGGACACGACGGGCGGCTGCCGCGGGGCCAGCGTGCGGGCCGCGATCGCCGCGAACTCGACCGGGCCCAGGCCCAGCAGCACCTCGGGGAGCAGCTCGGCGAACCTCGGCTCCATCGGCACCCGCCGCGGGAACCGCCGTCCCTGCGCTGCCATCTTACCGGCCAGGACGGCCGCTACTTCCTTGTAGGCGCGGTACTGCAGGAGCCGGGCGAACAGCAGGTCCCTGGCCTCGAGCAGGGCCAGGTCCTCCTCGTCGTCGACCTCGCCGGCGGGCAGCAGCCGGGCCGCCGTGAGGTCGAGCAGGGTCGCGGCGACGACCAGGAAGTAGCTGGCCTGGTCCAGGTCCCAGGCGTCGGCCAGGGCCCGGATGTGGGCGATGAACTCGTCGGTGACCGCCGACAGCGCGATCTCGGTGATGTCCAGCTGGTGCTTGGAGATCAGCGAGAGCAGCAGGTCAAAGGGGCCCTCGAAGTTGTCGAGGTGGACCTCGAAGCCACCGGGCTGGCCGGCGTCACCGGCCCCCGCGTCGCCCGGGTGCGGGCCTCCCGGCCGCGGGCTTCCCGGCCGCGGGCCTTTCGGCCGAGGATCACCCGTGCCGCTGGTCGCCATCATGGTCATTCAGGATCCGTTGAGTGAAGGTAGCCGGTTCCCGGCGGTCAGTCAGGTCCGTCGCCTTCGCGCAGCCTGCGGGCGACCAGGCTCTTCTCGCCCTCGGCGTCCAGGTCGGCGAGCAGCACGGCCAGCGCCTCGCGGACGATCCGGCCGCGGTCCACGGGGATGCCGTAGCCGCGCAGGTTCAGCCGGGCTCGCTCCAGGTCGAGCAGCTCGCTGGCGGACAGGTAAACGGTGATCTTGTGGGAGTGGGTTTCCCGGCCGCTGGCTGGCCGGGTACGCTCAATCTCCGGCAGGCGCGCCGGCGGGCGCAGCAGCTCCGATACCCCCGGCAGGCTTACCCTGCGCGGGCGGGACCTCCGGGCACCCCCTGACGCCACCGGTCCAGTACCTCCTTGGCAAGCTCACGGTACGCGCTCGCCCCGTTGGAGGTCGGATCGAACGTCGTGATCGGCTCACCTGCCACGGTAGCGTCCGGGAACCGCACTGTCCGGCTGATGACCGTGTGAAACACCCGGTCACCGAAGCCCTCGACCACGTTGGCCAGCACCTCGCGGGTGTGCAGCGTGCGCGAGTCATACATGGTGGCGAGGACCCCGTCCATGACGAGCTTCGGGCTGAGCCTGCTGGACACCTTCTCGATGGTCTCCATGAGCAGGGCGACGCCGCGCAGCGCGAAGTACTCGCACTCGAGCGGGACGAGGACGCCGTCGGCGCAGGCCAGCGCGTTCACCGTGAGCAGGCCCAGCGAGGGCTGGCAGTCGCTGAGGATGACGTCGTACTCGGGCATGACCGGCTGGAGCACCCGCCCGAGCACGAACTCGCGGCCGACCTCGTGCACCAGCTGGACCTCGGCCCCCGACAGGTCGATGTTGCTGGGCAGCAGGTCCATCCCGTCCACCGACGTCTTGAACAGCACGTCGTGGGCGGTGATGTTGCGCTCCATGAGCAGGTTGTAGATCGTGACGTCGAGCTCGTGAGGCTGGAAGCCCAGGCCCACCGACAGGGCGCCCTGCGGGTCGAAGTCGACCAGCAGCACCCGGCGGCCCTGCTCGGCCAGCGCGGCGCCCAGGTTGATGGTGGTGGTGGTCTTGCCGACGCCGCCCTTCTGGTTGCAGACCGCCGCGACCCTGGCCGGGCCGTGCGTCAGCAGCGGCTCGGGGTCGGGGAATACTGGCAAGGGCCGACCAGTGGGACCAAGCACTCCCGGCCTGACCTCCAAGGTTCGGGTTGCTGCCACAGTTAACTGCACCTCCCCGGCGACGCGCACAAAAGCGCCCGCTGGAACGGGGACTCTAAGCGCTCCGCCAGGTCGCGGCAAGCCGACTCACCGTTTACGGGGAAATGACTCTGCCACAAGATACTCCGATAGGTAGCCGTTCTGGCGGTAAATCCGGCGTTGCCCCCGCCCCGACGGCCCGGGTGCCGGTCCGGCGCCCGGGCCGGCACCGCTAGCCCAGCGCGCGGGGGTGGGCGGCGGCGTAGACCTCGCGCAGCCGGTCCACCGTGACCAGCGTGTAGACCTGGGTCGTGGTCACCGACGCGTGGCCCAGCAGCTCCTGCACGACGCGCACGTCGGCGCCGCCGTCGAGCAGGTGGGTGGCGAACGAGTGGCGCAGCGTGTGCGGCGACACCTCTGGCAGGCGGGCGCGCTCGGCGGCGGCGTGCAGCACGCCCCAGGCGCCCTGGCGGGTCAGGCGTCCGCCGCGCGCGTTCAGGAAGACCGCCGGGCTGACCGAGACGCGCCGGGAACCGGCGGCCAGGGCGGGCCGGGCCCGGACCAGGTAGGCCTGCAGGGCCCGGACCGCGTAGCTGCCCACCGGGACGACCCGCTGCTTGCCGCCCTTGCCGGCCAGCCGCACCACCGGGTCCATGGGGGCGGCATCCAGGTGCAGCTCGTCCACGTCCAGGCCGGTCGCCTCGGAGATCCGGGCTCCGGTCCCGTACAGGAACTCAAGCAGCGCCCGGTCCCGCAGCGAGCGCGGGTCACCGGACGGGTCGTCAGGCCCGGGGCCGGAGGCGGTCAGCAGGCGTTCCACCTCGGTCAGGGTGATCGCCTTTGGCAGGCGCCTGGGCGGCGTTGGCGGCGGTACGTCACGGGCCGGATCCGTCTCGGCCAGGCCCTGCGCGGCCGCGAACGCGTGCAGGCCACGGACCGCGATCACCGCCCGGGCCGCCGAACTGACCGCCAGCGCCTCGTGATCGTCGTCCCCTTCGCGCAGCGAAGCCAGGAACTCGGCCACGTCGGCGGGCTCGACGTCGCCGAGGCTGGCCTTGCCCCGGCCGGCCAGCGAAGACTCGTACCGGCGCAGGTCCCGGCGGTAGGACTCGATCGTGTTGGCGGCCAGTCCCCGTTCCACCACCAGGTGCTCCAGGTACCCGTGCACCGCCCCGCTCACCGTCTGGCCAGCTGCCATGCTCCAAAGCTGCCATATGGTCGGCGACCCGGCGCGGCGGCGCGCCTAGGACGCCGCGGCGGGAGCGTCAGGCCCACCGGTAGCAGGCCGAGCGGCCCGAGCC
>JBOHCO010001512.1:0-11599 GCA_050698895.1 Streptosporangiaceae bacterium | reverse complement strand
GCACTGGCCGCGCAGGCCACGGGGTCGCAGCCGGCCGACCCGCCCGCGGCGGCGCACCCGGCCAGCCCGGCGGCCGTGAGGATGAGAAGAAGGAGCGGCGCGGCGCGCAGTGCCATGACCTGACCTCTGCCGGGGTGACCTACACGTATCTGGACAGATCGGTGATTGTACCGATTAGCCGGGCCGGGCCAAGATCGGGCGGAGGTAATAGGTGACGGCGCACATTAGGGCCTGATATATATGTCAGTGTCCGGGTGACGCTCCAGGGGGAGACGGCCGGGCGTGCCACGCGGGCGACCGCGAAATCTGAACTTACCGGGGCCGCACGAGGACGAGCTGCATGCCGCCGGGAGGTCCTTGCCGAACTTCGGCACATCGACAACCGCCTGGCGCATCGTCGCGATAAGGGGACTCCAGATGTGCAACCAGAACGAATGGATCGTGCGCGAGGCCTTTCTGGCCTACGACCAGGGCGACGTCGCGCGGATGATGGAACTCGTGGACCAGGACCTGGAATGGACCTACCTGGACCTGAGCGTTTCCGAACCGCGGCCGCAGGTCTGCCGGGGCCGCGGCGAGCTGGAGAAGGCCCTGCGCCGGCAGGCCGAGCGCGGGCTGCACTCGGAGCTTGAGGAGGTCGTCGCGGCCGGCGACCAGGTGCTCGTGGTCATGCACACGCCAGGGGTGGACGGCTACCGGAACCGGCAGGCCGACGACCGGACCTACGACGTGGTCACGGTCCGGGACGGGCTGATCATCGGGCTGCACGCCTGCCGCGACCGCGGCGAGGCGCGCGCGTTGGCCGGGATCGCCTAGCCCGGCCGCCGCGGCCGGCCGCGGCGGCAAAAAGCAGGCAAAGTGGACTCCTATAGCGGTCGGCCAGTTCATTGATCATGGAAGTCCGTGTGATCCTGAGGGCAGCTAGCCCACGGAGTTAATTCCCGTGAATCCCCCAGGTGACACAGGTGACCCCTATGCAACGGCGCATTCCGTTCTTGCTCTCCCGGCGGGGCGTCGTCGCCCTGGCCGCTGGCGCCGGGCTGGTGCTCGGGACCGCCGGCGTGGCGTCGGCCCAGGTCCGGACCGCTGACACCGGCATCGGCACCTGGCACAAGGCGGTGGAGGTGGCCGGCTCGGCGGCGCTGAACACCGGCGGGGGCGCCGGGATCGGCTCGGTGTCCTGCGCGGCATCGGGCGACTGCCTGGCCGCCGGCGCCTTCAGCACTCCCGGCTATCACAACCACCCGTTCCTGGTCAGCCAGGTGCGCGGCAAGTGGGGCCGGGCGCAGCGAGTGCTCGGCATGGGCGGTCTCGACCGGGGCAACCAGGCGTCGATCAGCTCCGTGTCGTGCTCAAGTCCCGGCAACTGCACGATCGGCGGCTCCTACCGTGACGGGTCGGGGCACACGCACGCGTGGGTGGCCAGCCAGGTACGCGGCAAGTGGGCCCGCGCGCACCAGCTGCCGGGCCTGGCCGCGCTGAACAAGGGCAACGGGTCCAGCCTCAGCTCGCTGTCATGCATATCGATCGGCAACTGCACCGCCGATGGCGGCTACACCGACAGCCAGCACCACGGGCAGGGGTTCGTGGTCAGCGAGGTGAAGGGCACGTGGCACGACGTTCAGGCGGTGCCGGGCCTGGCCGCGCTGGCCACGGCCGGGACGGCCATCATCGGCCCGCTGTCGTGCCGCTCAGCCGGCAACTGCTCCGCGGGCGGCAAGTACGAGGACGGCCCGTTCAGCTATGACGCCTACGTCGTCAGCCAGGTCCGCGGCACGTGGGGCCAGGCCGAGCCGGTCCCCGGCCTCAAGGCCCTGAACACGGGCGGTACGGCCGCGGTCAACTCGCTGGCGTGCGGATCGCCCGGCAACTGCGTGGCCGGCGGGATCTACGGCGACGTCCCGGGTGACCGGTTCACGTTCATCGTCAGCCAGGTCCACGGCACCTGGGGCACGGCGCAGCAGGTGCCGGGCATGGCCGCGCTCGGCACGGGCGGCTATGGCGAGGTCGACACGGTGGCCTGCTCGACGGCGGGCTCGACTGCGGGAAACTGCGCGGCGGGCGGGATCGCCGGCGACAACAACGGCTTCGACGTGAACGGCGGCGGGCAGGCGTTCGTTGCCACCGAGGCCAACGGGACCTGGGGCCCGGCCAGGCTGCTCCCCGGCACGGCCCGGCTGAACAGCGGCGCCGACGGCGGGACGACGACGTTGTCCTGCCCGCGGCCAGGGGACTGCACCGCGGCCGGCTACTACGGCGTGGGCACGGCCGACAACAAGGTCTACAACCTGGAACTGTTCGTCGACAGCCAGGCCGGCGGCAAGTGGGGCCAGGCCGAGGAGATCCCCGGCACGGCCGCCCTGAACCGGACCCACTGGGCCGGCCCGGGCCAGGTGTCCTGCCCGGCGCCCGATCAGTGCAGCACGGGCGGGTCGTACTCCGACCGCAAGGACCACGGGCAGGCGTTCGTGGTCAGCCAGAACTGAGGCCGCGGGCTCCTATAGTCGCGCAGACTTGGGCACATCCGCCCAGGCCCGCCCCGCCAGCAGGAATGATCTCCTTTTGACCGGCGAGACTCAGGCACCCAGCCGGCCGACCGAAGGAGAAGAACGTACCCATGGCAGCCACGCTTCACGAGATCCTGCTCGACCCGGACATCCAGCCCAAGGTCGTCGCGGACTGCTACACGCTGGTCGAGCAGGAGGTCCATGACATGTCGGGGATCTCGGGGACCGCGGTCAAGATCGCTTACAAGACGGTGTCCACCTTCATGCCGGGTCACGTGCGCTTCATGGTCGAGTCGCTGATGCCCCGCATGATCGAGGAACTGGACCCGTACTGGGCGGACTTCAACGCGGCCGGCGGCTCGGACTTCGGCGACTACCTGACCAAGCGGGCCGACGAGGTGTCGGAGTCCCTGCTCTCGGTGACCGACCAGCGGGCGGCGGCGTCTGACCGGCCCACGATCATCAAGGCGTACCGGAGCGTGCGGGGCGGCGCGACCAAGCACGTCAAGGCCGCGCTCCCCCGCCTGGGCGAGCTCGTGGTCAAGTACGCCAGCTGACCCGGCGCTTCCCTTCCGGCTAGCCCGCGCCGCGCTGTACCGTCACTCGCTATACCGCATTGCGGTATAGCGCTAGACGGTATAACGTGAGCCATGTCATCGCGTCACCCCGGCGCGATGCCACGCCGGAGGATGACATGAAGGACGGGCTTGACCGCTGGGCCGATCCGCCGCTGCTGGTGCTGGCCAGCCTGGCCGACGAGCCCAAGCACGGCTACGCGATCACGCAGGACGTGGCCGAGACCATGGGCGTGCGGCTGAGTGCCGGCACCCTGTACGCGGTGATCGCCCGGCTGGAGGCGCGCGGCCTGATCGAGCCGCTGGAGGCCGAGGACCGGCGGCGGCCCTACCGGCTGACCGCGGCGGGCGCCGAGGCGCTGGCCGTGCAGTCGGAGCGGATGGAGAAGGTCGCACGCGTCGCGCGCCGCCGCCTGCGCGCCAACTTTGGCGGGGCCGGAGCATGAGCGCCCGGTCACGGGCCGGACTGGCCCGGCTGGCGGTCGCCCTGTACCCAGCCGCCTGGCGGGTCCGTTATGCCGACGAGGTTCGCGTCTACCTGGCCGACTCCGGCGGCGGCCCGCGAGCCGCGGCCAGCCTGGCCTGGCGGGCCATCCCGGCCTGGATCTGGCCCGCGCGCCACCTGCACGACGGGCCGGCCAGGACCCGGGCCAGCCTGGCCACCGTGCTGGCCGCCTGGGCCCTGCTGGCCGGCCTGGGGGTCGTGTTCGTCCAGCTCACCCAGAGTCAGTACGCCGCGCAGGCGGCCACCCTGGCGGGTCACCCGGTCATCGACTGGGCCTACTGGGCCTTCGACGGTGCGGCGGCGATCTCGGTGCTCGCCATCGTCGCGGGCGGGCTGCCGTTGTGGTGGCGGCTGGTCCGCCAGGCTCGTGCCGAGCGCCGCCGTCGTGACCTGGCCTTCCTGCTGGCGCCGCTCGTCGTGCCGACCGCTTACCTCGCCGGGGCCGGGATCACGGCCGGGCTGGTCCGCCAGGCCGGCGGGTCGCGCGTGTACCCGGGCCTCAACTCGGTCATCGACCTGGCCAACGGCAACCTCGGCACTGGGTGGTTCGTGACCCTGGCTGCCCTGGGGCTGGCCGCCGCGGCCGCCTCTGCCGTCGGACCGGGCCTGGCGCTGCGCCGCCTGCGGCCGAGCGGACCGGACGTGACCCGAGCGGCCAGAGCCGCGGCCCTGGCCGCGGTGACCATGGCCCTGGGCGGCGCGGCCAGCATCCTGGCCGTGACCGGGCTCTACGCATGGGCGTCTCCGGAGGCGGGCTACCGCCACGCGGGGGCGCTCGGGACCTACATCGGCACCGTACTGGTGCTCGCGATCGTCGCTGTCGTCACCGCGACCCGGGGGATCCAGGCCACCCGGCCGCCGGCCGCGGCGGAGCCAGCTCAGCGCGCCGGGCCTGCGGACCGATGACCGCGGGCACCCGAGAGCATCCCGGCGCGCTGGCCGGGCGCGACGGCTTCGGGCGGGTGCTGCGGGCGGAGTGGACCAAGCTGCGCACGGTGCGCGGCTGGGTGCTCGGCCTGCTGGGCGCCGGGCTGGCGACCATCCTGATCGGCGGATGGGCGGCGTCCGGCAGCCAGACCGGATGCGCGCCCATCGTGCGCGGCCACGCCGTCGGCCCGGCCGCCTGCCAGCACCACGTGGTCCTGGGCCCGGGCGGCGAGGGAGTGACCGACAGTTTCTACCTGGTGGGCCGGCCGCTGCCCGGCAACGGCCGGCTGACCGTCCGGGTGACCGGACTGGCCGGCGGGACCGCGGCGGACAATCCGGGCGGGCAGATGACGCCCGGCCTCCAGCCCTGGGCCAAGGCCGGCCTCATCGTCCTGGCCAGCACCCGGCCCGGCGCCGCCTACGCGGCGGTCATGGTCACCGGCGGGCACGGGGTGCGGATGCAGGACGACTACACCGCCGACACCGCCGGACTGCCGGGGCCGGTGTCGGCCGCCGCGCCGCGCTGGCTGCGGCTGGTCCGCTCGGGCAGCGCGGTGACCGGCTACGACTCGGCCGACGGCCGGCACTGGATGCGGCTGGGCACCGCCCGGCTGGCCGGGCGGCCGGCGGAGGTCCGGGCGGGCCTGTTCGTCGCCTCGCCGCTGGCGGTGGCCGCGCACACCGCCGGGCCCACGCTGGCCATCGCGAGCTTCGACGAGCTCAGCCTGGCCCCCGGCCGGCCCGGCGCGGCCTGGCGCGGGGCCCAGGTCGGCGGCGCCCGGCAGGCGCCAATTGGCGGCGGGCTCACGCAGGCGGACGGCGAGTTCACGGTGCGCGGCTCGGGCGACATCGCGCCGGCCGTGGCCGGCTCGGCGGGCGACAAGGCCGCCGGCGGCGGCCTCACCGGCTTGTTCGCCGGACTGATCGTGGTGACCGTGGTCGCGACGATGTTCATCACCACCGAGTACCGGCGGGGGCTGATCCGCACCACGCTGGCCGCCAGCCCGCGGCGCGGGCAGGTGCTGGCGGCCAAGACGGTCGTGATCGGCTCGGTCACGTTCGTGATCGGCCTGGCCGCCGCGGCAGTCGTGCTCCCGCTCGGCCAGCACCTGCTGGAGTCGGACGGCAACTACGTGCTCCCGATAAGCTGGCCCACCGGGCTCCGCGTGGCGGTCGGCAGCGCGGCGCTGCTCGCGCTGGCCGCCGTGCTGGCCCTGGCCCTGGGCGCCATCCTGCGGCGCGGCGCCGGGCCGGTCACCGCGGTCGTCGCCCTGCTGGTGCTGCCGTACTTCCTCGCCTCGCCGCTGTCGGTGCTGCCCGCCGGCGCCGCGACCTGGCTGCTGCGGATCACCCCGGCGGCCGGCTTTGCCGCCGAGCAGGCCGTCACCCGGTATCCGCAGGTGAGCAACGCCTACACGCCGGAGTACGGCTATTACCCGCTGGGCCCGTGGGCGGGCCTGGCCGTGCTGGCCGGCTGGACCGCCCTCGCCCTGGGACTGGCCCTGGTCCTGTTCCGGCGCCGGGACGTCTGAGCCCGTCCCTCAGTCGCGCTCGCGGGGCGGCCGGCCGGGCCGGCGCATCTCCCTGGCCTGGCTGGGCAGCCGGCCGGCCTCGGCCAGGGCCCGGCGCAGCAGGAACTCGATCTGGGCATTCGTGCTGCGCAGCTCGTCCGCGGCCCACCTGGCCAGGGCATCGTGCACGGCCGGGTCGAGCCGCAGCAGCACGCCCTTGCGCTCGGTCATCGTGGTCCCGCGCCGGCCGTCACTGGTACCGCCGTCACTGATAGAGCGATCCGGTGTTCACGACCTGCTGGGTCGCCTGCTCGCTGCACAGCACGACGAGCAGGTTCGAGACCATGGCCGCCTTCCGTTCCTCGTCCAGCTCGACGACACCTTCCTCCTGCAGGCGCTGCAGGGCCAGCCTGACCATCCCGACGGCGCCCTCGACGATGCGCTGCCGCGCCCCGACGACCGCGCTGGCCTGCTGCTGGCGCAGCATGGCCTGGGCGATCTCCGAAGCGTAGGACAGCCGGGTGAGGCGAGTCTCGATGATGTGCACGCCGGCCGGCCGGACCCGGATCCGGAGCTCGGCCGACAGCCGCTCGGTGATCTCGTCGGCGTTGTCCCGCAGCGACAGCGCACCGCTGCCGCGGTTGTCGTACGGGTAGCTGGAGGCGATGTGCCGGACCGCGGTCTCGGTCTGGATGGTCACGAACCTGACCACCTCGTCGACGGAGTAGATAGCGCTGGCCGTGTCCTGCACCTGCCAGACCACCACGGCCGCGATCTCGATCGGGGTGCCGTCCGCGTCGTTGACCTTGAGCTGGGCCGATTCCTGGTTGCGGATCCGGGTGGAGACCACGATCCGCTGGGTGAACGGGTTCACCCACTGCAGGCCGGAGTCGCGGATGGTGCCGCGGTACCGGCCGAACAGCTGCACCACCCTGGCCTGGCCGGGCACGACCGCCGTCAGCCCGCGCAGGACCATCGCGCCGCTCAGCAGCACCAGGATGCCGACGATGAGCAGCGCGGCCGCGGCCGCGCCCGACAGGTGACCGACGAGCACGACGAGCACGACCCCGATGATCACGATGACGATGCCCACCGGCAGCATCTGCAAGCCGGGCCGGGACGCCGCCGGGTACTCGGTGACCGGCGCGGCCGCCGGCCTGATGTCGGCTCCGGCCGGTATCGGGGTACCAGGCTCTGGATGGGCCATCTGACTCGCCTCCGTTTGACATCGCCGCTAACACATTTCTATCATACTGATATCAGTTTTTCCAGCACGGGCCCGACCGGATCGGGTTATCCTGCCCCTGCCGCATGCAGAGCGCGAGGAGGGCCTATGCCCGAGCAGCCGACGTATCGCGTGATCGTGGTGGGCGCCGGGTTCGGGGGGCTCGGCATGGCCCTGGCCCTCAAGCGGGCGGGCATCCACGACTTCCTGGTCGTGGACAAGGCCGGCGACCTGGGCGGCACCTGGCGGGCCAACACCTACCCCGGTGCCGCCTGCGACGTCCCGGCCAGCCTGTACTCGTTCTCGTTCCAGCCCGGCCGGTGGAGCCGCCGCTTCCCGCCGCAGACCGAGATCCTGGACTACCTGCGCGCGCTGGCCGACGAGCACGGCCTGCGCCCGCACCTGCGGCTGAACACCGGCGTCGAGGCGGCCGAGTTCGACGTGCGCCAGGCCCGCTGGAGTGTCACCCTCGACAACGGCGAGACACTACGGGCCACCGCCGTGGTCTCGGCGGTCGGGCAGCTGAACCGCCCCGCGCTGCCCGACATCCCCGGCCGCGCCGACTTCGCCGGGCCCGCCTGGCACTCGGCCCGCTGGGACCACGACGTGGACCTGGCCGGGCGCCGGGTGGCCGTGGTCGGCACCGGGGCCAGTGCCATCCAGTTCGTGCCGGAGATCGCCAGGACCGCGGCCAGGGTCGATGTCTACCAGCGCACCCCGCCCTACATCCTGCCCAAGCCCGACCGGCCGAACGGCGAGCCCGGCCTGGCCGGGCGCATCCCCGCGCTGCGCAAGGCCGAGCGGCTGCGCACCTTCCTGTACGGCGAGCTGCTCACCACCGGCTTCGTGCTGTCGCCCCGGTTCCTGGCCGCGCCCATGCGGATGTGGCGCCGCCAGCTCGAGGAGCAGATCACCGACCCGGAGCTGCGCCGCAGGTGCGTGCCCGGCTACGTGATGGGCTGCAAGCGGGTGCTGTTCTCCAACGACTGGTATCCGACGCTGGTGCGTTCCAACGTCGAGCTGGTCACCGACCCGATCGAGCGCATCGTGGCCGACGGCGTGGTCACGGCCGGCGGCACCACCCGGCCCGCCGACGTGATCGTCTACGGCACCGGGTTCCAGACCCTGGACTTCCTGGCCCCGATGGCGGTGACCGGCCGGGGCGGGCGCTCGCTGCGCCAGCTGTGGCGGGACGGCGCGCAGGCCTACCTGGGGATCAGCGTCGCGGAGTTCCCGAACTTCTTCATGCTCTACGGGCCCAGCACCAACCTGGGCGGCAACTCCATCATCTACATGCTGGAGGGCCAGATCCGCTACGCGCTCGGCGCCCTGCTGGCCCTGGACCGGGAGGGCCTGGACTGGCTGGACGTGCGGCCCGAGGTCCAGCGCGCGTTCAACACCTGGGTCGACCAGGCCAGCCGCACCTCCGTGTGGGAGAGCGGCTGCCGGAGCTGGTACACGACGGCCGACGGCCGCAACACCAACAACTGGCCCGACCACACGTTCCTGTACCGCTACCGGGTCCGTCACTTCGACCTGGCCAAGTACCGGGTCATGCCCCGCCGCCCGGCGCCCGCCCCGGCCGGCGAGGGCGCGGCATGAGGCGCCCCGAGCTGCGCCTGCCGCCGCCGGCCGCGCGGCTCAGCGCGCGTCCGCTCAGCCGCTACGTTCTCACCCCCGACGTGCCCTGGGACGTGCAGCGCCGCCGGCTGGACCGGGTCATGGGCAGCTCGCCGCTGCCCCGCGGGACCACGATCGAGCCGGTCATGCTCAACGGGGTGCCCGCCGAGGTGGTGACCGCCCGCGAGGCCCGCCCCGGCGTCACCGTCGTCCACTTCCACGGCGGCGGGTATTGCGTCGGCTCCGCGCGCATCGTGCGCGCCTGGGCCGCGCGCCTCAGCCGCTGCGCACGGTGCCGGGTGGTGCTGCCCGAGTACCGGCTGGCGCCCGAGCACGCCCATCCCGCCGCGCTCGACGACGCCGGCACGGCGCTGGCCGCGCTGCTCGGCTCCGCCGCCAGCGACCCGACCGGGCCCGCCTCGGTCGTGGTGTCCGGCGACTCGGCGGGCGGCGGCCTGGCCCTGGCCCTGCTGCTGGCCCGCCGCCAGGCCGGCCAGGCCCTCCCGGCCGGCGCCATGCTGCTGTCACCGTGGCTCGACCTGACCGCGGACCGCCGGGCCGTACCCGACCTGGTCCGCCGTGACACCGTGCTCAGCCCGGCCTGGCTGGAGGCCTGCGCCGCCGCCTACGCGGGCCCGGCCGACCGGGCCGACCCAGCGGTCTCGCCGCTGCTGGCCGGGGCCGGGGGCCTGCCGCCGCTGCTGCTCCAGAGCGGGTCCGACGACCTGCTCTCCCCCGACGCCGGACAGCTGGCCGCCAGGGCCTCGGCCGCCGGGGTGGACGTCACCTACACCCGGTGGCCCGGCCTGGGCCACGACTTCGTGCTCCAGCCCGGCCTGCTCGCCGCCGCCGACAGCGCCCTGGCCCAGGCGGCCTGGTTCGTGGCCGAGGTCACGACGCGGAATGACGGTCTCGTGGACAGCCGGAGTTAGCTGCCCTCGGCCGCCGTGGTCACGGCAGCCACTGAAGCCACGCGCCGTGGCTGTCGGCCAGGGCGACCGGCCGGCCGTCACGGGCCACGACGTAGCTCATGCCGTCGCGGGCCGGCCCCTCGGTGCCCGGCCCCACGCCCGGCGCCTCGCCGGACAGCCAGACCGCGCCCAGGCCCCCGGCCGTGGCCGCGAACCGCTCCCGCTGCTCCGGGGCGACCTGGTACAGCACCGAGGAGTGGAAGATGACCAGCGTCGCGTCCGCGGGTGCCGTGGCCGCCAGCGCCGCCACGTCCGTGACCAGATCACCGCGGTGCACCGCAGGCGGGTCCCGCCGGGCCGCCGCGATCGCCGCCGCCAGCCGCTCCGCGCGGTCTCCCTCCCCCGGCCAGACCAGGCAGGACAGCCACCGGGCGTCGTCATCGCGGGTGACGTCCAGCGGGTTCAGGTCCATCCCGGCCCGCCAGGCGATGGCCGGGATCCGGGCCGGGAGCGGCACCGGCCCGCGCGGCTCGCAGCGCAGCGTGGGGGCGTCCGGGTCGAGGCCCGCGAGCCGGTAGCCCGCGTAGTCGTAGGAGTAGCGGTCGAACAGCAGGGTCAGCCCGGCGCTGGCCCCGACCTCGATCAGGGCCAGCGGCTCGGGCAGCCCGGCCAGGGCGGGCAGCAGGTTCGCGCAGCGCGCGGGCTCGTTGGTCTGGGTGCGCCGGGCCAGCATCACCCCGGCCAGCTCCGGGCCGGACCGGCCGATCAGCTCGCGCAGCCCGGCCAGGTCCGGCGGGCCGCCGAGCAGGTAGCGCGCGGCCGCGAACAGCAGCTGGGGCTGGCGCTTGTCCGGCGGCAGCGCGGCGACGAAGCTGAGCACGGCCGGATCCCCGGCGACCGCCTCGCCCAGCGCCTCGTAGGCGGCCGAACGCCCGCGTGCCTCCAGCCGGGCGAACGACCGGTAGAGCCCGGCCACTTCCGTCACGAGGATCGAGAATACTGCCGTGAGACTAGGACGAGTTCTGCCCGCCGCCATCTGGTCGCTGGCCACCGTCGCCGCGGTCGTGATCGCCCCCCAGGCGGCCCGCCCCGCCCGCGCCCACGCTCAGGCGCACGCCCTGGCCGCGCCGGTGATCACCGGCGCGAAGGTCGGCCTGCCCTACCGCGGACCGGCCCGCACCGGCCGCCGCACCGACAGCGGCGACACCTGGTACAACACCTGGGCCGCGGACGGGAACATCTACGCCACCAGCGACGACACCCACGGCTATCGCGGCGAGTGCACGGCCAGGGCCAACCTGGCCGTGAACGAGCTGACCGGCGGCGATCCCAGCCAGCTGGCCAACCCGTACACCAACTGCATGTCCAGCTACGGCCACGGCGGCAGCCGGGGCCTCTGCGCCGCCGGGTCCCTGACCTGTTACAACGACGGGCGGACCTGGAAGAGCGAGGGCATCATCGCGGTCGGCGGCACCCTGTACCTGGCCGTGACCCGCCAGGTGGACAGCCCCCCCGGCGACTATCCCCGCGGCTATCAGCCGTCCGACGACACCAGCCTCGTCAAGTCCGCCAACAACGGCCTGACCTGGTCGAACGGCTTCGGCACCGCCAACAGCCCAGGCGGCGCGGCGCCGCCCGCGCTCACCGCGCGCGGGACCACGCCCGGCGCCCGGGCGATGTTCCCGGCCGGCTTCTCCACCCCCCAGTTCATCAGCTACGGCCGCGGCGACAACGCCGCGAGCACCGCCGACGGCGGCAGCCGCTACGTGTACGCCACGTCCAACGATGGCTACGCCTACGACGGCAGCGACATGATCC
>JBOHCO010001511.1:0-4674 GCA_050698895.1 Streptosporangiaceae bacterium | reverse complement strand
TTGCACCGTCGTCACGCTGGCGGGCCAGGACGCCCCGCTGCCGCTGAGGACCAGGATCAGGATCAGGATGAGCAGCAGGCCTGCCGCCGAGCCCATCGCGATCAGGCGCTTGCGTGACAGCCATGGCGACCGGGCGCTCCAGCGGCCCCGGCTGACCAGCCCCTCGGTGCGTCCGTCACGGGAGGGCTCGCCGCCGCCGCCCGTTGTGTCCGCCGGTGCCGGGTCCTCGGATACAGGCTCAGGGTATGCCGGATCAGCGGCCTCGCCCTGGAAGGGTTCGCGGCCCGAGGCGTCGCTGCCAAAGGCTTCGCCGCCCGAGGCATCGTTGCCATAGCCCTCGTCACTGAGAGCCCCGGCCCCGAAGCGCTCATCGGCGAACGCCTCGTCCTCGAACGGCTCCTCCTCGACCGGCCGGTCGGGATAGGCGCCACCGCCAAAGGCAGCATCCGAATAGGCAGCGTCCGCATAGGCAGAATCGGCTTCGGCAGCGCCGGCATAACCCGCGTCGGCGTCCGCCGGGACTTCGTAGGCGAACAGGCCATCGTCGTCGGCAGTCTCCGGATCGCCGTAATGGCCCGGCATAACGGTGGTGTCGCGCCCGCGGCCGTTCGCCCGCGGCCCGTATCGGGATTCCCCGTGCACATAGGCCGGGCGGGCATAGTCGGGCGGCGGCTGCTGGTCGGCCTCGCGCTGTAGCCGCGCCAGCTCGCGCTCGGCATCCTCTTTCTGATGCCGGAGGTCGGCCATGCGCTGATTCCGCGAGCGCCTCTGGTTGTCAACGTGCGTGCTCAGATTCCTCACCTCTACCTGCAGCCCGCTGGACATGGCGATCCAGCGGCGAATGAGCCAGTGCGAAGCCTGCCGGCGCGGCGGCGAAGACACGTGGGGGCGGCCGAAGAAAGGCGGCGCGAGCACGCGGAAACGGTCGCGGGGCAGCGTGGTGTTACGGCCCGCCGCCCGGCATCCCTGCGGTGGGAGCGGGCCGACCGCCGGGCGGATCGTGCCCGACCATCATCGGCCTGACCTCAGCAGAGGAACGTCTGACGGCGACCCCGCTGTTGGCGCAGGTTACCTTGGACATGCCATTAATTAGAACACATTAGCGAGCCGTTTGGCTAGCCCTTATGGATAGAACACACGTTCGAACAGGTTACATCACGGGTCCGACAGTGGCGGCAGATCACGAGCCGCACCGGCTGAATTCGACAAAACCGCAGGTCAGCGCCCCGTGATTGGTACGCGTGGGCCGAACGAGACGTTCGGGGCCGGAGGGGAAATGCGCGGTCCGCTCGGCGCGTCCGGCCGGCCCTCAGCGGGCCGGTCTCGAACACCCCCGGCCGCTGTTCAGCGAACCCCCGCGCAGCCCGCCGCCGCCGCCCAGACCACCCGCCAGCGTCATGGTTGTTGATCTCACGTCGCTCTAGCGACGTGGCTGGTACAACCACGACGCTGGCGGGGAGGGCGGAGAGCGTCCGGCGCGGCGGCCCCCGCGCGGGACCGCCAGCGGGCAGGCTGGTCAGGCGGGCGCCCGCGGTGGACCGGTTCGACTGGGCGGGGTCTGGCTGCTGGTCGGCCCGCCTGGGGCGTGGCCTATCCTTCCTGTTACGGACGAAGCGTCCTCCGTCACCCAGAGCATCGGGAAAACGGCGGAATACGGGACGACAGCGGCCCGCCGAACCATAGGGTTACTAGCACGTCGCTAGCCGGAGTAGTCGGTGAGCGCGGACTCATCGCCCCCACCAAGGAGTCATCCATGCTGACCTGCGTGCCCCGGCGCGATGTCGGCGGCCAGGGCCCGCGCGCCCGGCGCCGGGCGGCCCGATGACCGCCGAGGGAGGCGCGGGTTCCCGGCTGGCCAGGGGCGCCGCCGGGGTGATCACCCGCCGCCGGGGCGGTGCGCCGCAGGCGCCCGCTGACTCCCAGCCCGCCGACCAGGAATCCGCGGCCAAGCCGTCCTGGCTGGCCCGCTCCGCCGGCCTGGTCGGGCGCCACTGGCTCTTGTCCGCCCTGGTCGCCGTCGGCCTGGTGCTGCGGATCCTGGCCGTGGCCGCCTACCACCCCGCGCTGATCTACGTCGACTCGCTGAAGTACCTCTACAACGCGGCGCCGGGCGCGGACCCGCTGGGCTACAAGATCATCCTCAAGATCGTGCTGGTGTTCGGCGACGTGGGCACCGTGGCGGTGCTCCAGCATCTGGTCGGCCTGGCCCTGGGCATCCTGCTGTACGCGGTGCTGCGGCGGCGGGGAGCGGCCTGGTGGCTGGCGGCGATCGCGGCGGCGCCGGTGCTGCTGGATGCTTACCAGATTCAGATGGAACAGATGATCATGCCCGACGTCTGGTTCGAGGCGGCGATCGTCGCAGCCCTGGCCGTAATGCTCTGGCGGCCGGAGTTGACCACCCGCGCGGCGGTGGCGGCCGGGCTGATCCTGGGCGTCTCGGCGACGATCCGGCAGGTCGGAGAGGTGCTGATCCTCCCCGCGCTGGTCTACCTGGTGCTCGCCGTGGGCGGCGGCTGGCGGCCGATCGCCCGCCGCGGCGTCGCGCTGATCATCGCGTTCGCGATCCCGATCCTGGCCTACAGCGGCGCGGCGTATGAGAAGTTCGGCCACTTCCGGCTGGGCCGGGGCCAGGCCACCATCGGCCGGACGACCGGGGCGGCGGACTGCGCCACGCTGCGCATCCCGGCCCAGGCCCGGCTGATCTGCCCGACCCCCGCCGAGCAGGCCAGGGGCCCGGACTGGCTGGAGCACTCGAAGTACTCGCCGCTCTACCACACGCCCCTGCCGCCGGGCGCCAAGCGCGGGAAGCTGATGGGCGAGCTGAACACGGCGGTCCGGCACCAGCAGCCGGAGCGCGTGGTCCTGGCGATCCTGCGCGACTCGGTCCGCCTGTTCGCGCTGACCCGGACCCAGGTGTCCAGCGTCACGCCGATCTCCCGCTGGCAGTTCCACAAGATCTATCCGACTTACCCGAACTGGATCACGCTCGGTCCGGGCCGGACGATCGTGATCGGACTCCAGCACAGGGCGTTCGGCGCGTTCTTCTACAAGCCGCTCAACCCGGCCTTCGGCGGCCCGGCCCAGGTGAACCGCCCGGCGGCCTCCTTCCTGCGGGCCTACCAGCTCGACGGCGGCTACACGCCCGGCCCGCTGTTGCTGCTGGCCACGCTGGCCGGACTGGCCGGCTCGCTGCTGGTGGTGCGGCGCCGCCGGGAGACGCCGTTCCGGGATCCGGCCCTGGCCTGCCTGCTGTTCACGGCCTGCGCGGTGATCGTGCTGGGCGCCTCGGACGTGTTCGAGTTCTCCTGGCGCTACCAGCTGCCCGCCGTGGTCACGCTGGTGCCGGGCGGCGCGCTCGGCCTCACCGCGCTCATGCTGTGGGTAAGGAACCGACCGGCCAAGCCAGACAGCCCTCCGCAGGCCTCCGGCTCATGATCACGGAAGTCCGTCCGCGACTATCGCGGCTCGGGCTTCCGGGATCATGGCGGCCCCCGTCAGGGGCCGGCCGGGGGGCGGATGGGTTAGCTGGGAGCTGCGGGGGTGGGCATCGCTGCGATCGCCCCGGGGCAGACCGCCGCTAGCACGTCCTCGGTCGGGCGCGGCCGGGTGCGCAGCCCGGCCGACAGCCCCCGGACCAGGCAGCGCCGCAGCGTGCCGCGGTCCGACGAGCTGGCGAACGTGCGGGCCCACCGGCGCAGGGTCGCCCCGGCGTAAAGCCCCCGCTCGAGCGGGGCCAGCGGCCGGCCGGACCTGAGCATCCACACCTTGTTCCGGACCTCGTAGAAGAACCGCTGGCCCGGATCCACGTCCGTGGAGCCGAACGTCTTGGTCTTGTGCACGACCACGCTGGCGGGGCACAGCAGCCCCGTGTTGCCGCGCAGCAGCCGGGTGGTGAACTCGAAGTCGTCGTTCCACAGGAAGTAGTCAGCCTGCGGCAGCCCGCGACGGCGGCACTCGGCCGCGTCGACCAGGATGGACACGAACGAGGCCGAGCGGATCGGCACGCACCCGGTGGCCGCCGCCGCCTGGCGCTCGGCCGCCGAGACGAACGGCTTCTCGCGCGGGGTGTTCATCGGGTGCGGGCGGCCATCGGTCCAGACCACCCGGCTCGCGACCAGCGCGGGCGGCCGGCCGGGCGCGCGGCGCCGGGCGTCGAGCAGGGCCGCCAGCGCGCCCGGCTCCGGCACGGTGTCGTCGTCCATGAGCCAGATCAGGTCCGCCCCGCGGGCCAGGCCCAGGGCCAGGCCGCAGGCGAACCCGCCGGCCCCGCCGGTGTTCTCGGCCAGCTCGGTCAGGTGCGCCGACGGGAAGCGCTCGCGCACGGCGGCCGCCGTGCCGTCCGTGGAGGCGTTGTCCACCACGATGACCTCGTCGGGGGCCGGCTGCTGCCCGGTCACCGCGGCCAGCGCCTCCATCAGCAGGTCGCGCCGGTTCCAGGTGACCACCAGCGCGGTTACCCCCGGCCGGCCGGGTACGGGCTCGGGGCCGGACATGCTAGTGACTCCCTCGCGCCCGGGCCCGGCGGCGCTCCATCTCCCGCCAGGCCAGGATCCGCAGCCGGCGCATGGCCGGGTACCGGCGGCTCAGCTCGCGCACGGTGTTCTTGACCCTGGGTGACCCCGCGACGGTCGATTCGACCCGGCTGACCAGGCCGCGCGGCCGGGCCGGGGCGGC
>JBOHCO010001510.1:0-1765 GCA_050698895.1 Streptosporangiaceae bacterium | reverse complement strand
GCCTGACCCTGGCCATGCACATGCTCTACCACGTCCCCGAGCCAGCGGCGGCAGTGCGGGAACTGCGCAGGATCACCCGCCCCGGCGGGCAGGTCCTCGTCGTGCTCAACGGCGAGGATCACCTCCGCGAGCTGCGTGACCTCATCACCGCCGCGCTCGGGAACTTCACGAACGCGGATCCGCCACACCGGGAGCGGCTACGCCTGGACGACGGTGAGGATCTGCTCGCCGGCGAGTTCACGTCCGTCACCCGGCACGACTTCACCGGTGAGCTCCGGATCCCGGGCCCCCGGCCCGTCGAAGACTACGTGCGCAGCATGATGATCACCTACGACCTGCCCGACCCCGAGGCGCTCCCCGCGGCCGTGGGCAGCCTTGTCCCCAGCGGCGGGACGTTCAGGGTCCGGACACACACCGGATGCCTGATCTGTTCCTGACGACCACCATCACCCCAGGCCGCCGCGATGCTCCTTCGCTATAAAGGTGACCAACTTCGGCATCAGCGCGCCGATCGTCGTCCTCCTGATGGCATACGACACGATCCGGCTTACCCAAGGCACGGTTCGAATGTCGCTTACGAGCCATTTGGGGGATCGGATGACCATTCAATCTGTCGGCACCACAACCAACTTCAACTATCAGTACAACGATGGTCTCGCGGACCCTGTGGTCGCCAAGGCAGACGCCGAGTACCTGCTCCAGTCGGGCAGCTGCGAGACCGACCTGCCGGTAATGGAGGGGTGGTTCGGGGTCAGCGGCGGCTTCGGGCCGGGCAACCGCGTCAATGTCGTCATCGACCGCAGCGGCTCGCTGGGAAGTAACCACGGATACCAGACCGGCGGCCAGACCAGCATCCAGATCGCGCCTTTCGATCCGAACCAGCCTGCCGACAACCCGGCGATCGGCACTTAGACCAGGCAGGCGCAAGTGCGCGCTGTATTCGCTGCGGAGTTCGCCGAGGTCCTGATGGGCTACCGCACCCAAGTGACCGGAGATCCCACCTGGGATCATGGGGCGAACAGCATGGGCGAGGCGCTGTCCATCGTCTGCGAGGCCCTGCGGCATCCGGATGGGTACTACGGCGGCAGTATCGGACCGCGTATCACCGAGTGGCTGAACGCGTCACCGCGGCCAAACTGGATCGACACCACTGAGCCCACCGACAAGGACTTTCTGTCCTTCGGCTGCGGGGCCGCGTTCATCTACTACCTGATGTCGCAGTTCAACTACTCGATCGCCTCGATCATTCAGGCATCGGGCAGCACGTTCGCGGAGCTGTGCCAGAACCTGACCGGGCTGAGCGGGGCCTGGGCGCTGTTCAGCCAGATGATGCAGGACTATTTCCCGGCCGGCCAGACGTACCAGCCGGCCAGCGACGACATTCTGCCTCATCCGGGTCGGGGTCCGGGACTCGCGGGCTTCGGGTCGGACCTGGCCGCCGCCTGGAAGGGCGAGCAGGGGGACGACCGGCTGTTCGACGCGTTGTTCAACGGAATCACCTGGGACGCCCCGGCGGCTATCCCGGGCAACAGCAGCGTCGGCCCCGCCCTGGCCGTATTCGACGACCGCCTCTACGCGGCGTGGAAAGGCGAGCACGCCGGCCTGCTCTGGCCGCCTTCGGCGGTCGGCTGTACGCGGTGTGGAAGGGCGAACTGGACGATCAGCGGCTGTTCTACGCATCCTTCGACGGCCAGACCTGGACCGCTCAGAACGTGGTCGCGGGCACGGCTACCAGTAGCTCCCCGTCGCTGGCGGTGTTCGACGG
>JBOHCO010001509.1:0-2421 GCA_050698895.1 Streptosporangiaceae bacterium | reverse complement strand
GCGCGGCGGTCCCGCTCCGGCTGGGATCGGGAAACCCGGGCGCGGAAACAGGGGTCGCCGGTGCCGCAGCCGGGCTGGCCGCGCCGGTCGTCGCCCGGGTCGCGGAACGGCGGGTGGGCAGCGGCGGGGCCTGACCGGCCGGGGCGGTCGGCGCGCGGTCCGCGAAGCCGCCGGGGAACAGGTCGTCGGCCGCACGACCCCCGTTCGGCGGGCCGGACAGCGAGCCGTTGCTGGCCGTCGTGGCTAGCCGGTCGTCGGCGGCCGGGGCCGTGTGGCGTCCCGTCACCGCCCGGGACTCGGTGCCGTCCAGGTCCAGTCCGGCCGGCCGGCCCGCGGCCAGCTCGGCCGGGGAGGCGTCCGGCGGCATCCCGTCCGGCAGCGTTCCCGGCGGCGCGACCACGATGCCGTTGGGCATCAGCACGATCGCCGTCGTGCCTCCGTACGGAGAGGTCCGCAGCGACACCCGCACGCCATGGCGGGCGGCCAGCTTGCCGCCCACGAACAGGCCCAGCCGGTCGGCGTTGGCCAGGTCGAAGTCGGGCGGGCTGGCCAGCTGGCGGTTGATCTCCGCGAGCTGCTCGGGCTCCACGCCCAGCCCGCGGTCGTCGATTTCCACCGCGAAGCCGTTGGCCACCCGGCCGGCCCGGACCTCCACGCGGGTGCCGGACGGGGAGAACAGCGTGGCGTTCTCGATGAGCTCGGCCAGCAGGTGGATCATGTCGGCCACCGCGGCGCCGGTGATCGAGTCCTCGGAGCGGGTCAGCACGCTGACCCGCTTGTAGTCCTCGACCTCGGCCATCGCGCCGCGGATGACGTCGATGACCGGCACCGGCTCGCGCCAGGCCCGGCCGGGCGCCGCCCCGGACAGGATGGCCAGGCTCTCGGCGTGCCGACGCATCCGGGTGGTCAGGTGGTCAAGCGAGAACAGGTCGGCCAGCGCGGCCGGGTCCGACGCCTTCTGCTCCAGCGCGTCGATGAGCCGCAGCTGGCGTTGCAGCAGCGACTGGTTGCGCCGGGCCATGCTGACGAAGACCTCCCGCAGGCCGTTGCGCAGGCTGGCCTCGCTCGACGCCGCGGTCGCGGCCGCGCTTTGCAGACCGACCAGAGCCGCCCCGGCGCTGGCCACCTCCGCGGTGGCCCGGCGCGGCGCGTGCGGAACCTGGTCCAGCTCCGGCAGTGCCCCGCCGCGGTCCCGCCCGGTCACCACCGGCTGAGCGGTCAGCCGCTGCGCCGTCACGGCCAGGCCGGCGACATCCCGCGCGAGCCGCCGCGCGAACGACGCGGTCAGCGCGACGACGGCGATGATGACGAGCGTGCCGATGATTGCCACCGTGATCCCGGTGACCCCGGGGTGCTGGGCCAGGTAGCCGTGGCCGGTCGTCGCGCTGCTGGCCATCAGGCCGGCGCAGGCTAGCCAGAGCACCACCAGGACCGCCGCCGGCACCACGACCGTCACCAGGAACGCGGAGCGGATCGAGCGGCGTCCCGCGTCGGGCCGGTTCTGGCTTGCCGTGCTGGATAGGCCCACGTGCTCACTCCTGGATCGATCGCTGCACGGAATCAGGTTGCTGCTGGCCGCGCCGACCGGTATCGCCATCGCCAGGGCACTATCTTCCGCTATTGGGCACCAATTTTCGTCATGCTTCGCAAAAAAGGCCCGGCGATATGACACCCTATCTGCCCCCGTAATGCCGCTGACCATGGCCGCAGCCCTGGCCGGCGGTCGGACCGGCCGCTCCCATAGCAGAAACGAGTTAGCGGCATGACGGAATTTTTCTGGTTTCGGCCAGGTGCCCGCTGGTATTCGGACGGACGGTTATCGGGACAGCGCCCGGCTGAGCGCCGGCCCCACCTCGGCCAGCCTGGTGACCGGCTGGCACAGGCCGCCGCCGCGCCGGGCCAGCGCCGCCCCGGCGGCCGCCGCCTGAGCGCTGGGCCGGGGGCACAGCACGTGCAGCCGGTCGATGCCGGCCAGCGCCGCCGCCGGGTCGCCGCCGGTGGTCGGCAGGCAGTCCGAGAGCAGGATCGTGACCCGCTCTTCGGCGTCCGCCCCGGCCAGTTGCCGGGCCGCCGCGCGCAGCCCGCCGGCCAGGTCGGTCAGCCCGTGCCCGCGCAGCCCGATCAGCGTGCCGACCAGCTCCTGGGCCGGCCGGGCGGCCGCGTGGGCCTGGAGCACGGTGACCTCGCGGCCGAAGGCCAGGACGGCGGGCTCCAGCCGGCGGTCCGATGCCAGCACCACGCCGGCCGCGGCCACCGCGGCGATGGCGACGCCGTGGCCGGACATCGAGCCGCTGGTGTCGATGAGCAGGCACAGCGCCCGCTGCCGGGCCCGCCAGGTGGTGGTGACCAGGTCCTCGGGTCGCGGCGGCCAGGCGCCGGGCAGCCGGGCCAGGGTGCGGTCCAGGTCCAGGTCCCCGTCCG
>JBOHCO010001508.1:0-4163 GCA_050698895.1 Streptosporangiaceae bacterium | reverse complement strand
GTGCCGGCCTCGGCGGCCCGGCGGACCTGGCGCATCAGCAGCTCATAGGAGGCGATCAGCGCAAACGACGGCCACGCCGCGATCACCCGGCCTGTCATCGTCGGCTCAGCCACCGCGACATTTGCTGCCAGGCTCGCCACGCTGCCCGCCGCCAGCAGCGCCCACGGCAGGAACCCGCCCCGGCCGCCGGAGCGGGACTCGGCCAGCAGCGTCGTGGACGCCGCGACGATCACCCCGTCAACCGACAGCGGCGTCAGGGCCGCGACCCAGCCCGGCTGCCCGTGCACCGCGACCAGCAGGTGCATGTGCAGGTAGGAGACCGCTCCGGCGATCATGGCGAGCATGCCGACGCACCCGACCGTGGTGCGACGGATCCACCTGTCGACTCGGCCAGTCACGACTGAACGCCGACCGCGAACTCAGCGGCGAGGATCCGCGGATAGGCGAATGGTTCAACTCGCTCCTCGGACACCAAAACCGGTGAGATTTCCCCCAAACCGCGCATCGCTTGAACAGGCACGCCGGTGCCGCGCCCACCCCGGCACCAGGCCGCAAGGCGGCCTCCTGCCCAGGAGGCGGCGAACGGCACGCCCGGCCAGACGGGCAGCTCCTGCGGTATGCCAGCGGGCGGCCGATCACCCGCCGCCGCTATGACCACCTGTGGACGCGACTGGGGCAGCACCTGCCCTGGGTCGCGGTCCAGGGCATCAGCATGCACTGGATCCGCCACACCATCCTGACCTGGTTCGAACGGAACTTCGGCTATGCCGTGGCCCGCGCGTTCGCCGGGCCATACCGACGGCGGCAGCGAGGCGGGCGTCACGGCGACCTACGTCCGCGCCAGCCTGGCCGAGGTCGCTGCAGCGCTGGCCGCGCTCACTGGCGAGCCTCACCCGCTAGCTGTGATGGACGGGTTGTGACCGACGCGGGCACCGTCGACATCACGACACCCGTCATGCCGATCTGCCGGTACCGCTCACGGTGCACGCAGTCAGTTACAGGATCAGCTTGCGTTTGACTGCCTTCTTCGCGGTCCGTGAGTCCGCCTTCGAGTGGGTCAAAGGGGCCTAGCGCAACTGGCGTCCGGCGTAGCGCGCCAGAGCAGTCTTGGAAGCCCGCGCGTCGGCGGCCAGGGCAGGCGTCGCTCAGGTCAGGGTGTGATCGCGATGGCGGATGGTCCGTGGCCGACCTGGATCGGGGGGCCCGGCGCGTTCGTCGCTATGGTGATCGGCACTACCACGCCTGGCTCTCCCCAGACGGCTACATAGGCGGTCCTGCCGTCCGGTGTGATCACGACGCCCCGGGCGCCTTCCCCGACCGGGATCGGCAGCCCCGGCGCGCTGGTCGCGATCACGATCGGCGTCACCGTGCCGGTAAGCCAGCTGGCCACGTAGGCGGTCTTCCCGTCCGGGGTGATCGCGATACTGCGCGGACCGTCGCCGACCGGGATCGGCGGGCCCGGCGTGCTGGTCTGGGTCGTGATCGGCGTGACGGTGCCCGATTCAAGGTTGGCGACGTAGGCGGTCTTGCCGTCCGGGGTGAGTGCGAACGCCCACGGGCCGCGGCCCACCGGGATCGGCGCTCCCGGCGTGTTCGTGGCCGTGTCGATCGGCGTCACCGTGCACGGGCCGCTGGCGGCGTCGTAGGTGTTGGCGGCATAGACCGTCCTGCCGTCGGGCGTGATCGTGATCGCCAGGGGCTCATTCCCCACATCGATCGGCTCTCCCGCCGTGTTGGTGGCCGTGTCGATCGGCGTCACGGTGCCGCGGGCGTCGGGCTCCGGTCGCGGCAGCTCTGCATGCCAGGGCGGGGGTTGGGCCCTGCTCTGGCTGACGACGTAGGCCGTCTTGCCGTCCGGGGTGATCACGATTGCGCGAGGCCGGACACCGACCTTGACCGGCTCCCCCGGCATATTCGTGGCCGTGTCGATCGGCGTCACCGTGCCGGACATGATGCTCGCGACGTAAGCGGTCCTGCCGTCCGGGGTGATCGCGATTGCGACGGGATGGTCCCGGAAACCCGGGCCAGCCGCCCCGACCCTGATCGGCGGCCCGGCCGTGCTGGTGGCCGTCGCGATCGGCACCACGACCGGGTCACCGGTGGTCACGTAGGCGGTCTTACCGTCCGGGGTGATCGCGATCAGCCCGGGCCCGGGTCCCACCGGGACCGGCGCCCCCGCCGTGCCCGTGACCGTGTCGATCGCCGTCACCGTGCCGCCGCGGCCGTTCGACACGTACACAATAGGCACTGGTCCAGGCACGTCCTCTCCTCGACGGAGCCTCATCCGCCCCCGATTGCGCACGCGTCCAGCCCGGTCAAGGACAGCCCGGTCAGTAACCCGAAGGCCAACGCCATGCTCGCTCCAGGCTAGGCGACCCCCAGGCGGACATCGCCCTCGCGGAACATGCCCGGGATACTTCCCTGGCCGCGCGCGAGGCCCCTTCCTCTGCGCAGGTCACAGCACGCTTCATGCGCCGCCAAACTGCGGTCTTGAAACCGCTGCGGCGAGTGATCGTCACCGTGGGTTCGAATCCCACACCCTCCGCCAACCAGCCAGGATGACTGCTGACCTGCGACTACACCCGGAACGGCCCACTTGGCTCGTGACGGCGATGTGCAGCCGTATGTCACCAGAAGCCACCGCAGGCGGCCGGTCACGGGATATACGCGGGAACACGAGTCGGCCATAACCGCAGGTCGGACGCTGGTTTTGGCCATCATGACAGCACATCGCTGATCCGCCCGTTGGCGATCCCGTCATCACCGTCGATGCAGTTGGCATACACGCGCAGCAGCACGTCCACGGAGTGACCAGCGCGGCGAGCAACGGTCGGGGCAGGTACCCCGGCATTCAGCCATAGCGATACAGCAGCGTGGCGCAGGTCGTAGGGACGTGCCGCGAGCAGGGACCCGACCTGATCGGGAGTCAGCGCCAGGAGGCGGGCAGCGCGCCACACCTGGCTCAGGGTCGACGACCGGACGATGTTGCCGTTCAGCTGGCGGAACAGCCGCCCGTCCGGCGCGATGCCGAACACGTCGAGATGCCAGCGCAGGATGGCCACCAGCTCGGGCGGGATGGGCACGGGCGGATCTCATCAGCCGACTGGTGCTTGAGGCCCTTGTCATCGTGGGCGGCGTAGTACATGCAGGCGAACAGGGCAACGAGCCGGGCGCCGCGGCTCCGGTCCCGGCCGCCGATGTAGGTCAACGCGGTCAGCAGCTCGCGGGCCTGGCGGGGATTGGCGACGGCCCGGCGGTCCACTTTCTCCGCGACCTCGGGCGGTTTCCACCGCATCGAGTCGAGCGGGTTGCGGGCGAGTACCCGGCGCTTCCCAGTCGCGGCGGCATCGAGCGCGTTGTAGAACACGGCCCGCTTCCGGCGGGTCACGGTCGCGGCGGCGGGCTTGCCGTCGAGCCGCAGCGCGATTGCCGAAAGAGCGCGCTCCGCGATGTCCTCGTCCTCCAGGGCGACAAGGCGGCGCCCGCGGCGCCGCGTCCGGCGCTCCCCGCGCCGGGTCACTCAGCGGCCTTCGCATGGCCAGGCCACGAGGTTACCCGCGGGCGAAGAAGGCAGTTTGCAAGCAGGGGGTCAGGAGTTTGAGTCCGCTTGGCTCGACCAGGGCGGACACGACCCCAAAGATCACCCGGCAGCATCACATAGGCTGCTGGACGTCCGCAGGATCAGCCATTTGACAGCCAGGAAGCGCGGATCATGGCGAACCGGCACTTCGGGAATATCGGCGACGTCTGGAAGCACGCGGTGCTGGCGGAGGTGCTGGAGCGGGAACCGCCTGGCTGGTATGCGGAGACTCACGCGGGCTCGGGCGCTTACCCGGTTGTCCCCAGCGGGGGCCGACAGTATGGCTTCCTGCGTTTCCTGCAGGTCGCTCCGCGGTTCCCCGTGCTGGCCCGGTCGCGGTACCGCGCGATCGCCGCGTCCTATGTCGGGAGCGGCCGTGGCCTGTATCCGGGTTCCGCTGTGCTGGCGATGACCATACTCGGCGATGCCACTTCCTACCTGCTGTGTGATCTGGACCCGGAGAGCGTCACCGACCTGCGCCGCTGGTCACGCGAACTTGGCCTAAACGGCTGCGAGGTGGCCGAGACCGATGGCATGGCGGCCGTAGCAGCATGCCTGGATGGCAAAGCTCGCGGGCCCGGGC
>JBOHCO010001507.1:0-7273 GCA_050698895.1 Streptosporangiaceae bacterium | reverse complement strand
CCGGGTCGGTGGCGGGGGAGCCGATGGTGTTGGTCACCCCGGCGTCGCCGCTGGACACCGTCACGGTCACGCCGGCCTTGATGGCCGCGTCGTCGGCCTGCCGGACCAGGTCCAGGCTGCCGGTGTCCGGGAACGGGTTGTCGCCGAACGACTCGTTCAGCACGTTGACGTGGTCGTGGTTGACCGCGTAGTTGATCGCCTCGAGGAAGACCGAGTTGAAGGCCACGTTGGCGGAGCCGAACACGTTCAGCCCGACCAGGCTGGCGCCGGGGGCGACGCCGAGGATCCGGATGTCACACGGCTTGCTGAGGCCCGCGCCGTAGCCGGCCACGTTGTAGACGTGGCGGCCCTGCGCGGCGATGGAACTGGAGTCCAGGAAGGCCTCGCCGCCGCTGGTCGGGGCGGTGGTGCCGGTCCCGCTGAAGTCCTGGTTGTCGACGAAGACGTGCTGGCCGCTGGCCCGGATGAAGTCCGGGTTGCTGGGGTCCACGCCGTCGGCGATGTAACCGACCTTGACGCCCGCGCCGGTGTAGCCGAGGCCGTGGGCGGACGGCCCGCCGGACTGGGTGGCGGCGTGGATGTTCTCGATCGCCTCCGGGTCCAGCTGGACCTTGCCCTTGGCCGGGCAGGCGCCGGGCAGCGGCGTGATCGCGTCCGGGGCGGCCTTGCGGAGGGCCTTGGCGATGGGGCTGGCCGCGACCGGGATCGGCCGGTCGGGGATGACCTCCTGGACCGCCGAATTGGCCGCCAGCAGCCTGGCCTCACCCCGCGACACGGTCGCGGAAATGGCGTTGACCAGGGAGAAGCTCTTCACGTTGCGAGCGTGGGTGACGGTCAGGCTGGACCTGACCTGGCTCTGCACCGAGTTCACCATCGAGCCGCGCCGCGCCGCGTTGCTGGGCGTGTCGGGCAGTCCGGCGACCTGGTTCTTGAAGACGATGATCACCTTGTCGGTGACGTTGCGCGACAGCGCCCTGGCCTGCGCGGCGGTCAGCTCCGCTCGCGCGCTGTGGGCCCGCGGTACCTGGGTCGCGGCTTGCGCCGTGGCCGACAAGGCCACCAGCAGGACGGGTGTGGTGATCGCGACGCTGCGCAACAAACCCGTATGTCTCATGTGCCTCTTTCCCCTTACCAACTGGCCCCTGGCCGCCAGAAACCTCGACCATTAGTACAGCGATGCGCATTAGCTCACAAGCCCTGCCGCGCTAACGGTCTGATACCAAGTCCCCACAGATTGCCTGAAAGCGCAGCTCAGCGCGCCCAGCGGATCCGGGCCGGGGCGGGCGGGCCCGCGGGCCTGGCCACGCAGCTCCACCAGTCACGCGCCCCATCAGTTCCGCGCAACGGATGATCATGGTGTGAGTGTCCCGTTGCTGACCCTCCTGGGTACCCAACGGGACACCCACAGGCTCCGGCGGGCCGGGCGGGCCGGGCGGGCCGAGCGGGCCGGATCGGGCCGGGTGGGCCGCGTTGGCGGGCCGGGGTGGGCCTGGCTGAGATACGGGCGCTGGGCCCGCCAGCCGGCTGGCGGCGGCCGCAAAGCGGCGCCCATCAGCGGCGCCCCGTCGTCGCCGGCCCGGGTCAGCAGGTCATGCAGGACGCCGGCCAGCCCGTCGATCTCGGCCGCGCCGAACCGCGTGGCCCAGTCCGCCGCCACCGCGGCCAGCCGTCGCTGGCTGCCCTGCCGGGCCCGCAGGCCACGCGGGGTGAGCCGCACCACCTGGCCGCGGGCGCCGCCCGGGGCGGGCTCGGCCACGGCCAGGCCGCGGCGGGTCAGCAGCCCGACCGACATGCTGATGGCCTCCCTGGACACCCCGGCCCCGCCGGGCAGGTCACGCAGCGCCGTGACCTGGTCGCCCAGCACCCGCAGCGCGTTGGCGCTGACCGTGAGCGACAGCCGGGTGGCCTGCTCGTAGTCGAGGGTGAAGGCCAGCAGCGTGCGGGACAGCAGCACCGACAGGTCGCCGGCGTCGCGCCCGGCGTCCCGCACCCGGTGGCTGAGCGGCGGGGCCTGGGCGAACATGCGGTCTCGGACGACCGGCAGGTACCAGGGCAGGTCCCGGCCGATCCGGCCGAGCAACTCCTCCAGCCGGCCGCGCAGCGCGTCGATCGGCGCGGCGCCGAACCGGTCGCGCCAGCGGCCCTCGATCTCGGCCGCCAGCGGGGCCCAGACCCGCTGCGCGTGGCGGCCGCCGCGGGCCGGGCGCAGCACCGGGTCCGGGCCCTCGTCGACGGTGATGTAGCCCCACCGACCCTAGCCACCGGGCGGCGGCGGCCCCGGCGGCGCCTCGGACGGCCCGAGCGGCAGCGGCGACGGCGGCTTGACCTCCTCCAGCCGCAGGTAAGTGGTCAGCCGCCCGGCACCGCGGGTGGCCAGCCGCGACAGCACGCGCTGAAGCTCGTGCACGTCGCGGGCCACGATCGTGATCAGGTAGTCCATCTCGCCGGTGATGTTGTCGGCCGAGATGACCTGGGGCAGCGCCCGCAGCAGGTCCTCGAACGCGCGGACCGAGCGCGGATCGTTCCGGGACGTGGTGGCGGTCACGTAGACGTGCAGCGGGAAGCCGGCCTCGGCCGGGTCGAGCCGGGCGGCGATGATCCGGATGACCCCGGACTCCTTGAGCCGCCGCACCCGGTGCAGCGTCGCCGCAGGCGAGAGCCCGGCCAGCCGGGCCAGCTCGACGTTGGTACGGTCGGCGTCAGCTTGCAGCGCGGTTAGCAGTTTGATGTCAACTTCATCAAGTGAAACAGCCATGTTACTTAATATAATTCAGTCGTAACGACCAGCCGAGCAATCTGTCCAGTTTGTTCCACATACTGGAAGCATGAACTTCGACCGTCGTGCTGTCGCGGCCCTGGCCGCCGCCGGAATCCTGTGGGGGTGCACTGTGCCCGCCACCAAGCTCGCCGTGCACTATCTCGCGCCCGGCTGGCTGACCATCGTCCGCTTCGGCCTGGCGGCCGCCATCCTGCTGGTCGCCCGGCGCTCGCACCTGCGGGCGGCCTGCCGGCCGGCCGTGCTGGCCTGGGGCGCCGTCGGCTACGGCGGGACGATCTTCCTGCAGAACGCGGGCGTCATGCGGACCAGCGTCAGCCACGCCGCGCTGCTGGTGGGAGCGACCCCGGTGCTGGTGGCGATCATCTCGGCGGCCTGGTTCCGCACCGTGGCCCGGCCGCTGGCCTGGGCCGGCTACGCCGTGTCGATGGCCGGCGTGGTGCTGATCGCCGGGGCGGGCGGCCAGGGCAGCGCGAGCATGACCGGCGACGGCCTGGTCTTGCTGTCGCTGCTGCTGTCGGCCTCGTTCACCGTGGCCCAGACCTGGCTGCTGCCCGGCCAGGACCCGATCGCGGTGACGGCGGTGCAGTTCGCGGCGGCCACCATGGCCATGCTGCCGGTCGCGGCGCTGACCGAGCCGCTGCCGCACGCGGCGACGGTGAGCGCCGGGCTGCCGGTCCTGCTCGGCCTGGCCGTGTTCACGATCGCGCCGTTCTCGCTGTTCGCCTTCGGCCAGTCGCGGGTGTCGGCGGCGGCCGCGGCGCCGTTCCTCAACCTGGAGCCGCTGGTCGGCACCGCCATCGGGGTGGCCGCCTTCGGCGACCCGTTCGGGCTGGCCCAGCTGGCCGGCGCGGCGGCGATCGTGGCCGGCATCGCGGTCAGCAGCCTGCCCGGTCGTCAGCCCGCGACGGCCGGACCCGCGACGGCCGAGGCTACGGCAGCCGCCGAGCTGGAGACCGCTGAGCTGGCCGCGGCGGAGCTCACCTCCGCCGGGCTGGTGACGGCCGAGCTGGCCCTGGCCGGGGCGCCGGCGAGCGCGGGCGCCGGCTCAGGCACTGTGAGTGGCAATGAGCTTGTCCATGAGCGCGTCCATGCGGGCGTCCACCCGCTGCCGCGCCGGGTCCTCGTCGTACCAGGCGACGATCTCCCTGGCGCCCTGCTCGAACGGGATGACCGGCCGGAAGTCCGGCACCACCCCGCGCACCTTGGTGTTGTCGAACACCAGCGAATGCGCCTTGTCACCGATCAGGCTGGCCCCCCAGTCCGGGTCGGCGGCCGCGATGGCGTCCGACGGCACGTGCACGATGTCGGCGCTCGTTCCGGCCGCCGCGGCCAGCGCCGCCGTGACCTGGTTCCAGGTGAGCACGTCGTCCGAGGTGATGTGGAACGCCTCGCCGAGCGTGCGCGGGTGGCCGAGCAGCGGTACGAAACCGCGGGCGAAGTCTGCGTGATGAGTGAGCGTCCACAGCGAGGTGCCGTCCCCGTGCACCACGACCGGGCGGCCCTGGCGCATCCGGGCCAGCGCGGTCCAGCCGCCGTCGAGGGGGATGAGGGTCTTGTCGTACGTATGCGACGGCCGCACGATCGTCGCCGGGAAGCCCTCATCCCGGTAGGCGGCGGTGAGCAGGTCCTCGCAGGCGATCTTGTCGCGGGAGTACTGCCAGAACGGGTTGCGTAGCGGGGTCGACTCCGTCACCGGCAGCCGGGACGGCGGGGTCTGGTAGGCCGACGCCGAGCTGATGAACACGTACTGGCCGGCCCGGCCGCCGAACAGGTCCAGGTCCGTGCGCACGTGCTCGGGGGTGAAGGCGACCCAGTCCACCACGGCGTCGAACTCCCGGCGGCCGAGCGCGGCCGCGGCCGCCGCCGGGTCGCGGATGTCGGCGTGCAGCACGGTGGCCTCAGGTGGCAGCGGCCGGTCAGTGCTGGTGCCCCGGTTCAGCACCGTCAGGTCGATCCCGCGCTGCACGGCCAGGGCCGAGCACGCCGAGCTGATCACGCCGCTGCCGCCGATAAACAGAACCCCCATGGCGGTCACGCTAGTACGAGATTGACGGTCGGGATCTGTCTTCTTGATCACGAACAGCGCGGATGCCTGGTCAGCGAGTTGGTAGGACTGAAGTAGTACTTGGTAGTACTATGGCTGACATGGAGTCGGTAACAGTGAGCGAGCTGAACCGGCAGACCGCGAAGGTCCTTGACCGTGTCAAGGCCGGCGAGTCGGTCGAGATCAGCGAGCACGGTCGGGCCGTCGCGCGCCTGATGCCAGCCGCCCCCAGCACGGGGGCCCCGTTGCTTGACCGCCTCATCGCGCAGGGCCGGGCGACTCCGGCGTCCAATCAAGGGCCGATCCCGCCCACTCCGCCGCGCGACGAGAGCGATGAGGGCGTGTCGCTGAGCGCGGTCCTGGCTGAGGCGCGCGGTGACGAGCGCTACTGATGATCTAGCTGGACACGTCGGCCGCGCTCAGGCTCGTTGTGCCGGAATCAGAGACCGAGTGCCTGGAAGTGTGGATGGCCGAGCGGGCGGGGGTCCCGCGCGTGTCTTCGCGGCTGCTCCGGATTGAGATGCTGCGGGCCGTTTCCCGCGGCGCGCCGCACCGGATGAGTCGCGCCAACGAGGTCCTGTCCGCGATCGCGCTGCTGAGCATGGATGATGTGGCGCCGGCGGCCGAGGTCATCGGTGACAGGACACTGCGCAGCCTGGACGCCATCCACCTCGCCACCGCGCACGAAGTACGAACCGATCTGAGCGCCTTCGTCTGCTACGACAAGCGGCTGCGGGACTTGGCGCAGGCCCTCGGACTGCCGGTCGAAGCCCCGGCCTGATGCTCAGGCTCTGAGCCGCCGGCCCTCGCCGCTAGCCGTCGCAGCGGCGGCGGACCAGGGTGAAGCTCTCGAACTCGGCGTAGTTCGGCGTCGGCGCGCCCGGCTGGCCGGTGGCCGGGTTGACCGGATCCGCGCCGGGCGCGTGGAAGTAGCGCACCGTGATGCTGGTCATGCCGCCGCGCACCTCGCCGGGGTGCACGTCGAACACCGCGATGCCGTAGCCGGTGCTGGTATCCCGCATGGCCGACCAGGACGCGTCCTCCAGGGCGTCGGCGCCGGCCCGGGCGAACACGCCCGGCGTCGAGGTCGCGGCGGGCCGGTTCGGGCGGGTGAACACCTTGGCCTGGCGCAGGCCGTCGGACTGGTCGATCCCGTAGGAGTCCAGCGGCGCGTCGGTGCCGCCGCCGCCCAGGATCAGGTGGACGGTGCCCTGGCTGGTGTCGACCACGCTGCTGTCGGTCGTGGTCACCGGGTGCGGGCGCAGCGTCTGCACCGGGGCGCCGGTCACCGCGTCCCGGCCGGCCATGCTGTCCGAGCCGCGCACCGGGAAGGACCGCTCGTAGTCGTGGTCGTGCCCGCACAGGACCAGGTCGACCTGGTACCGGTCGAACAGCGGCAGCCAGGCCTCGCGGATGCCCAGGTCCGAGCCGTTCCCGGTGGCTGAGGAGGACGTCGCGTCCTGGTGCATCTGCACGATGATCCAGTCGATGGAGCGATCGGCCCGCGCGGCCGCGAGCGTCCGCTCCAGCCAGGCGGTCTGCGCGCCGCCCGAATAGCCCCGGATGTAGAACGAGGTGCCCGGCGGGATGGCCGGGTTGCCGGTGCCGGCCGCCGGGGTCAGCGGCTGCGGCCCGGCCACGAACGCGCCCGCGTCCTGGTAGACGACGTCATCGGCGGCCAGCGAGATGAACAGGGCCGAGCCGACCCGGAAGGCGTACCAGCGGCCGCGGAAGCCCGGCACCCCGTTGTCCGGCAGCGTGTACCGGGTCAGGTACGAGGTCAGGCCCTGCGGCCCGTTGCCGAACTCGATCTCGTGGTTGCCCGGGCACGGCATCCAGGCCCGGCGGGCCGCCGAGGCCTGGTTGCTGTTGCCGAAGTCACGCCAGACCTGCGGCTGCGCCGCGGGGTTGAGATCGGCGTAGCAAAGGTCGCCATTCAGCAGGTGGAACAGCGGCTGGAAGGACTCGACGGCGCCGACCGCGTAGGCGCTCTGCCCGTAGGACAGCACCCACTCGGTGTTGGGGGTGGCCAGGTCGCCGAAGCTGGTGAACCGGAACGGCTGCCGGCCGCGCGGCGCGGTCCGGAACGTGGCGCTGAACGGCTCGGCCGCGCTGACGTTGTCCGCGGTGACCGAGTAGGAGTACTCGGTGGCCGGGGTCAGCCCGGTGATCTGGGCGTGGTAGGTCCAGGCCGGCTCGCCGCTGATGCCGTCGGTGTAGCTGCGCAGCACGACCGGCACCATCCGCGGGTGCTCGCCGGGCCCGGCCAGGTGCAGCCGCGGCCGGACGGCCGGCTCGGGGGAGGCCCAGGACACGGTCATGCTGGTGGCCGGGTCGCGGCCCCAGGTCAGGTGGACCTGCTCGGGGGTGCCGTCGGAGGCGGCGGCGGGCTGGCGCTGCGGGCGAGCGAGGGCCGCGGCCGCGGGTGCCGGGGCGGCGACCAGCAGGCC
>JBOHCO010001506.1:0-3548 GCA_050698895.1 Streptosporangiaceae bacterium | reverse complement strand
CGGGGGAGCCGCTCAGCGCCGCGGTGGCCGCCCTGGGCACGGCCGGCGCCGCGCTGGTGCTGGTGGACGGGAAGCCGGCCGGGATGATCACCCGGCAGGACTTGCTGACCTTCCTGTCCGGCCACGGCTAGGCCGCCCGGCTACCCCGCCGTCCTGCTCCGCCGTCGCTACACTGGTCCGCCTGCGGCACAGAATTAACAGCCGCGTTGTTGGCACAGACGTTGCTAGCAGGCAGTTGCTAGCAGGCATGGGCGCTACATCGGCAGCGGGCCAGGGGAGCGGGACGGCGATGCACAGTCGGCACGGTGAGACGACGGGATTCCCCGGAGGCGGGGGCGGGTTCGAGACGCTGGCCATCCACGCCGGGCAGGAGCCCGACCCGGTCACCGGCGCGGTGGTCCCGCCGATCTACCAGGTGTCCACGTTCAAGCAGGACGGGGTCGGCGGGCTGCGCGGGGGCTATGAGTACTCCCGGTCGGCCAACCCGACCAGGGATGCGCTCGAGGAGTGCCTGACCGCTCTGGAGGGCGGCTCCCGGTCGCTGGCCTTCGCCTCCGGCATGGCCGCCTCCGACTGCCTGGTGCGGACGGTCTGCCGCCCCGGAGACCGGGTGCTGATCCCGCACGACGCCTACGGCGGCACGTTCCGGCTGTTCGACAAGGTCTTCCAGGACTGGGGCCTGACCTACGACTCGGTGCCGATGTCCGACCCGGTCGCCGTCCGGGCCGCGCTCAGCGAGGGCCCGGCCGCCGTGGTCTGGATCGAGACCCCGACCAACCCGCTGCTGTCCATCGCCGACATCGCCGCGCTGGCCGCCATCGCCCACGACGCGGGTGCGCTGCTGGTCGTGGACAACACCTTCGCCTCGCCCTACCTGCAGCAGCCGCTGGCCCTCGGCGCCGACGTGGTGATCCACTCGACGACCAAGTACCTGGGCGGGCACTCCGATGTGGTCGGCGGGGCGATCGTGGTCGCCGACGCCGGGCTGGGGGAGCGCCTGGCGTTCCTGCAGAACGCGACCGGGTCGGTGGCGGGCCCGTTCGACGCCTGGCTGACCATGCGCGGGATCCGGACGCTGGGCGTGCGGATGGACCGGCACAGCGAGAACGCGCGGCGGGTGGCGGACATGCTGGTCAGCCACCCGTCGGTGGCCCAGGTCTACTACCCGGGCCTGCCCTCCCACCCGGGCCACGAGGCCGCGGCGAAGCAGATGCGTGACTTCGGCGGGATGGTGTCGTTCCGGGCCCGCGGCGGCGAGCAGCACGCGGTGGACATCTGCGGCCGCACCCGGCTGTTCACGCTGGCCGAGTCCCTGGGCGGGGTGGAATCGCTGATCGAGCACCCCGGCCGGATGACGCACGCCTCGGCCGCGGGCTCCCCGCTCGAGGTCCCCCCGGACCTGGTCCGGCTCTCGGTCGGCATCGAGACCGCCGAGGACTTGCTGGAGGATCTTCGGATGGCGCTGGCCTGAGCCAGGTCGGCTGAGCTGAGCCTAGGCCGCTGGCCTGGCTCAGGCCAGCACGCTAGAAACCCACGCTGAAAACCACTGCGGTGGCCGACGCCATCCCGTAGCGGGCGGGCGGCGGCCACCCAGGTCTGGTCCTGTGGCCTAACTGCTTGGCCTGATTGCTTGGCCTGATTGCCTGGCCTAGCTGGCCGCGTTCTTGGAGCGGCTGAACCACCACGCGGCGCCCACGAGCACGACGCCGACCACGATGGCCACGGCACCACGGATGACGTGGTGTCCACTTGAGGAGTGGACGTGGCTGCCCGCGGTCAGGAAGTGCGGCAGGCCCGTGGCGACCATGAAGACGATGCCGAGGATGACGGCCAGGACTCCGAGAACGCCGAGAACGATCACCAGGGGGCGCTTGGCGGAGGCGCCGCCAGGCAGGGAAGCGGAACTCACTGATCCTCCTTGATTCGCAGGCATGGGGACACCTCTCACTTGTCGGTGTCGTCATGCCAGCAGCACTAGCTACGCGCGGAATGTTAGCCCCGGGGGATCAGCGCAGTGACATGAACGGCCATAAGGGTATTAATTGCAGCCGGAACTTTACCTAGACCCCGGGGTCCGCCGGTGTGCGGCCGCTGGTGATGCTGTTGTGGGCTACCAGGCTACTGCCAGACCATCAGGACGAGAATGACCAGCCAGATGACGGTGACCACCGCACCCATGGTCGCGACCCGGCCGCGCTCCACGCTGGCCACGTGCCGCGCGGTGCCGGCCGTGCCCGGCTGGACCGGCTCGGGCTGGCCCGCCGCGTGCGCGTCGTCGGCCGCCTCGGTGGTCGCGTCCGTCACCGCCACACTGGCGCCGGCCGCGGCATTTTCCGCCGCCTCGGCGACCTCCATGGCGCTGATCGCCTTGCGCTGATCACGGATGATGATGACCAGCAGGGCCAGCGAGACGACGAACAGGGTCGCCGCCGCGGTCAGCCACGGCTTGGCCAGCTCACTGAGCTGCTGGCCGAGCACAATGCCGAAGATGAGTACGCCGAGCGAGATCAGCGCGAATATCCGGGTTGTCCGGTACAAGTAGCGCACCACGATCAGGTTGCGCGCCCGGATGTACCGGGGCGTCGACATAACGGCGGCGGTGACCGGGCCGAGCGCGAACACGGCAAATCCGATGTGCAGCCAGAGCACCAGCCGGTCGGTAAAGGACATGGGGTGATCCTAGGCCAGTGACCGCCGCGGATACCCAGCCTCGCCGGGTCTGGGTCGCCTCACGATCACGCCCGGCGGCGCACCCGGATCAGCCACGCCGCGCCCGCGCAGACGGCCCCGCCGCCCAGGCAGGCCACGGCCCGCCTCAGGTCGTGCCCGGTGGTCATGGTCCCTTGAAGCACATGCGGCAGTTCCCCGTCGGCCAGCAGGTACAGCAGGCCGATCATGATCGCGACCAGCCCGGCGATAGCCAGGAAGGTGGACACGCCTTCCCGTACGGCATCGGCCAGCCGCCGAGACACTCCGCCAGTACTCATACCGGTCAAGTTCCACGGCGGAGGAATGCCGAAAGCCACGCACCTTAAAGCCCGGGCGATGAACCCGGGCCCAAGGTAATAGTTACGCCCGGTAGTCCGGCTACCGGACGCTCATAACACCGAGGGCTACCGGCTGCCCTCCCGGCGGGTGCGCAGGAAGTCCCGCACGACGTACTCGCCCAGGCTCTCGGGCATGGCCCGGAGCACCCGGCCGCCGTTACGCCGAGCCACCTCGTCCACGAACGCCGTCAGCCGCTCGTCGTCGGCGAGCATGAAGATGTTCATGGTCGCCTGGCGCCGGGTCATCTTGTCCACCTCGGCCAGGGTGAGCTCCAGTGTCTCCGGCGACGGCGGCCAGTCGAACCAGTACTGGCCGTCCCGGCGCAGGTGGGCGGTGGGCTCACCGTCGGTGATGACCAGCACCACCGGGTTGTGCTCCGGCCGCCGGTCCAGGAACCGGCCGGCTAGGACCAGCGCATGGTGCAGATTCGTGCCCTGGACCATGTCCCAGGTCAGCCCGGCCAGGTCGGTCTCGCGCAGTTCCCTGGCGTAGTTGGAGAA
>JBOHCO010001505.1:0-1488 GCA_050698895.1 Streptosporangiaceae bacterium | reverse complement strand
TCGCCAGGCTGCGCCGACTAGGCCAGGGGCCCTAGCTCAGAGCGGCTGGAGGCGGGCCTTGAGCAGGCAGAACTCATTGCCTTCCGGGTCGGCCAGGACATGCCACGACTCCAGCCCGGTCTGGCCGATGTCGGCCGGGCGGGCGCCGAGCTTCAGCAGGCGCTCGAGCTCGGCGTCCTGATCGCGGTCGGTGGCGTTGACATCGATGTGCAGCCGGGATCTCCCCTTCTCCGGCTCATCCCGGCCGCTGAGGATGATCGTCGGCTGCGGCCCGCCGAACCCATCGCGCGGCCCGATCTCCACCATGCCGTCCTCGCGATCGAGCACGACGAAGTCCAGGACCTCGCACCAGAACCGCGCCAGCCCCTCAGGGTCGCGACAGCCGAGCACGATCTCGCTGATACGACATGCCATACGCGAACCCTATCGCTGCGACCCGGCGCCCTGGCCGGGCACCGCCCGTCAACCGGACTGGCCAGCTGCCCATCGTACAAATGAGAAGAAGCAGTCACAATGCCGTCCAGCCAGTCACGCACCCCAGTCCACGCACCCCAGTCACCCACCCCAGTCACCCACCCAGCGCGGAGCATCAGGCCATGAAGACAGGCTCAGGACACAGGTCTCATCCCCGTACCGGCCGGGTTCGCGACCGGGCGGTGATCCTGGCGGCGGTGCTGGGGCTGGGCGGCGCTCTCCTGCTGCCCGCGGCCGGCCCGGCGGCCGCCGTCAGGGCCGCGGGCACGCCGTGGCGGATCCAGACCGCGGCCGGAGGTCCCGGCGGTCCCGGCCCGGCCAGCCAGGTCAACATCGGCTCGCCCTGCGCGGTCACGTTCGCGGGCAGCCAGCTGTACATCGGCGCGGGCCTGATCCGCAGCGTCAGCATCCGCACCGGGCAGTTGACCACCCCGGTCGGGACGGTGGACCTGACCGCGCCGGTCCCCAACGGATTCCGGGCCGCCAGCGCCGACCTGAGCTGGACCTGCGGGCTGACCGTGGACCACGCCGGGAACCTGCTGATCGCCGACGGCGGCTACTTCGATGACGGCAGCCCCACCGGGGGTGACAACCAGATCCGCGTCGTGCCCCCGCGGTCAGGCACGTTCTACGGCCAGAAGATGACCGCCGGGCACATTTACGGCATCGCCGGCGACGGCTCGCAGGGGTACTCCGGCGACGGCGGCCCGGCCACCGCGGCCGAGCTGTCCGGGCCGGCCGGCATCTCGGTCGACTCGGCGGGCAACGTCGTCTTCGCCGACGCCGGCAACGACCGCGTGCGGGTCGTCGCCGCCCGCGCCGGCACGTTCTACGGCCAGGCCATGCCGGCCGGCGAGATCTACACCATCGCGGGCACCGGCAACAACGGGTACTCCGGCAACGGCGGCCCGGCCACCGCCGCTGACCTGTCCCTCACCCCGCAGGGCGACGGCAAGATCGACCTGTCCGAGCCGTGGCCGGTGGTGCGGCTCGACCACGCCGGCAACATCGTCC
>JBOHCO010001504.1:0-3835 GCA_050698895.1 Streptosporangiaceae bacterium | reverse complement strand
CTCGGCCAGCCCGAACCGGGCCCGCCACGCCTGCCACCACGCCAGCGCCGCGCCCCGGCAGCGGTGGGCCCTTCGGGTGCGCGGGGCCCGTCCCAGGCAGGCCGCATGGCCACGGGCGCTTAGCGGGCAAAATTAAATAACTTAATCTTCTGGCTTGTCTGCTCCGTGGACGGTGTAGTTCCATTCGGGATGCCAGTCGTGCCGGGTGATGCGGGTTTTCTCCAGCCGCCGCATCTCCTTGTCGCCGATCCTCTCCCCGATGGGGTAGCTGCCGGTGTCGTGGCTGGCCGTGACGGTCAGGCCGGTTTTGGTGGTGGTCGCGCCGATGAGTTCCAGGACGGTTTCGTAGCTGGCCAGGGGCTTCCCGCGCCAGTTGATGGAGATGAAGGAGAACAGCCGGTGTTCTATCTTGTTCCATTTTGAGGTTCCGGAAGGGTAGTGCAGGACGGTGACCTCTTCGAGGCCCTGCCGCTGCGCGAAGGCGGCCAGGTGCTTCTTGTACGCGCGGGACTTCGCGGCGTTGGAGCCGCCGGAGTCGGCGGTGACCAGCAGCCGCGTCGCATCCGGGTAGCGGAGGCGCCCCAGGGTGACCCACCAGGATTCCAGGGAGGCGACAGCGAACGCGGGCGTGTCGTGGTCGGTGCCGACGCTGACGAACCCCTCGTTTCCCGCCAGGTCATAGACCCCGTAGGGGATGGCCTTCCCCTCGGCCCAGGACGGGAAGTCGTGGTCGAAGACGGCGGGCGCCTGCCCGGCCGGGGCCCATTCCCGGCCGCCGTTGGCGAAGTTCCCGACGAGTTCCTTCTTCTTGGTGTCGATGCTCACGACCGGCAGCCCGGCGTCGGTGAACATCAACGTCAGCGCGTTGATGTACCGGAACTGCGGGTCGCGGTCCTCGTGCGTCTCCCGCTTCTCGACCGACTTGTTATTCGACTGGAGCCGCCATCCGTCCTGGCGCATCAGCCTCCGGACCTTGGTCGGGGATGCGTCGTGCCCCTGCTCCGCGAGCTGCTCCGACAGCGTGGCCAGGGACTTGGAGGTCCACTGCAGCGCCGGGGCCATCGGGTCGCCGACCTCGCCCTCCGCCTTGAGCAGCGTGTCCAGGGCGGCGGGCAGCCCCGGGTCCTTGTCCTCGGCCTTCTTCCGGCCGCCGCCGGGACGGCGGACCCGCCGGGCCCCGCCCTCGTCCTGCCGCTCTCCCGGGTCTTTTCCCAGGCCGGCGAGGCCGTCGCGGACGGTGTTGATCGCCGCTCCGGTCGCCTGCGCCACGAACTTGACCCCGCCGTGGCCCAGCCGCCTCGCCTCGGCGCCCAGCCATATCCGGCGGCTGTGCTCGCTCAGGTGCGGGCGCGCGTCCGCCCACTTGGCCGCGATCTCGGCCTCGCGCTGCTCCCGCTCGGAATCCGGCATGGTCCGCAAGCTCACGCTCATAGCGCACAGCCTAAACGGATCGACCATAAGATTAAGTTATTTCAATGCGCCTGCTTAGCCTGGTGACCTATGCCTCCCGCCGCCCGAGGCCCTGCCGCCGGAGGCCCTGCTGCCCGAGGGCCCGCCGTCCGAGGCCCCGCAGTCCGAGGCCCTGCCGCCCGAGCCCCTGCCGCCCGAGCCCTGGTCACCCGCTACGCGGTGGCCTGGGCCTACCTGGCCGGGGTGACCATCGCCGGGGTCACCTACCTGCTGCTGCCCCGCGCCGGCCAGGTCGCGGTCATGCGCTGGGCCAGCACGAACGTGCACAACCTGCATCAGGACCCGGTCGGCTGCCTGGTCGCGTCGGCGTTCTTCCCCTCCGGCTCGGTCGGGGCCTGGCCGCTGCTGATCGCGCTGGCCCTGTTCGGTGCCAACCGCGCGCTCGGGAACTGGCGGACCGTCGTGGTCTGCGGGGCCGGGCACGTGATCGGGACGCTGGTCAGCGAGGGCATCGTGGGCTCCCGGGTCAGCCACGGCGCGCTGCCGCCGGCCGACCGGTTCATCATCGACGTCGGGCCGTCCTACGTGGTCGTGGCGGCCATCGCGGTGGCCCTCCTGTACGGCGGCTGGCTGGCCCGCGCCGCGGCGCTGATCGACCTGGCCGTGCTGACCTTCGCCGGGGACATCTTCAGCGGGCTGGGCCAGCTCGAGGTGGCGGCCGTCGGCCACACCACCGCGATCGCGACCGGGGCCATCGCCGGCAGCCTGGCCGTCTGGCAGCGCCGCGCCCGGCAGCGGCGGGCCGGGGAAGACCAGGGTAATAAACAGCAGCTGGGCCTGCCGTCGGCCGGGCACGCGGCCGCTGGTCCGGCGGCCACCGGAACTAGTTCGCCTCAGGCCGGGGCGACGGCCGGGCGGCGGGCGGCCGACCAGGCGGACCAGCCGCGGCCGCCGGCGTAGCAGACCGCCCCGCCCACGCCCACGAAGAAGCCCACCGGCCAGTTGGTCTGGTAGGACGCCGCGACGGAGACCCAGGCCAGCGCCACGGCGATGACCACCGACAGGGCCATGGCCCGCAGCGGGCTGCTGACCAGCGACCGCGCTGCCGCGGGCGGCCCGATCATCAGGCTGAAGATCAGCAGCGCGCCGACCACCGGCAGGGTCATGCTGGTGGCGACGGCCACCACGATCAGGAACAGCAGTTCCATCCGGCCGGCCCTCACCCCGCGCGCCGCGCCGGACTCGGGGGCCAGCGAGGACAGCAGCAGCGGCCGGTACATCAGCATGATGGCGACGATGCAGATCAGGCCGCCCGCCGCCACCGGCAGGATCTCGCTGGAGCTGATGCCGAGGATCTCCCCGAACAGCAGGGCGAAGATCTCCGATGAGTACTGCGTGGTGAAGCTGAGGAACAGCGCGCCCAGGCCGAGCATCAGCACCAGCGTCAGCGCGGTCGCGACATCATGGCGGCCGCGCCGCCCGAGCCAGCCGATGACCAGCGCCCCGGCCAGCGCGAACACGCCCAACCCGACCAGCGTGCTGACGCCGATCAGGCTGGCCCCGGCGGCGCCCGCGAAGGCGCCCTGGGGCACGGCGTCGGCCACGAACGCCGACCCGCGCATGACCACGAAGAACCCCACCACGCCGGCCACCACGGCCACGATCGTGGCCACGATCCAGGCGTTCGTCATGAACGGAGCGAACACGGCCGCTACCTCCCGGCCGGGACGGACGGGCCGGGGCTGGCGGCGGCGAGCCGGGCCGGGGCCCGCCGGGCGGCACGGCGGCCGCGGCCGCCCAGCTGCGCGAGCAGGTAGCCGGCGAAGGTCAGCGCGACCACGAAGAAGCTCACCGGCCAGCCGTCGTGCCGGGGCGGCCAGGTGAAGCTGTCATAGGCCAGCACGATGCCCAGCCAGGTGACGACCACCCCGATCAGGGCGGCGGCCACGGCCGCGAGCCCGGGCCGGCGGGTGATCCGCAGCGCGATGGCCGGCGGGCCGACGAGCAGCGCCGTGGACAGGATGGTGCCGACGGTCAGCGCGGACAGCGACACCGCCAGCGCGATGGCCAGCAGGCAGGCCAGCCCGACGGCGCGGACCCGGATGCCGCGCGCGGCGGCCAGGTCGGCGCTGACCGAGCTGAGCAGCAGCGGCCGGTACAGCACCACGATGATGGCCAGGGCGACCGCGCCGCAGGCGATCACCAGCGGGACGACCGTGGGGCTGAGCGTGAACATGGAGCCGAACAGGATCGTGACGGCGGCCCCGGTCGCGGCGGTGTGCGTGGTGTCCCAGTACAGCAGCAGCGCCGCGATCCCGAGCCCGGCGCCGCGCACGATCCCGGTGGCCAGGTCCCGGCCCCTCGGCCGTCGGATGCCGATCATGTCCATCACGCCCGCCGCCAGCACGCCGGTGCCCGCGAAGCC
>JBOHCO010001503.1:0-7957 GCA_050698895.1 Streptosporangiaceae bacterium | reverse complement strand
CGCCGTAGACCATGTTGGCCAGGTGGCCGACGGAGTGGGCGTCGGTGTCGATGGCGAACTTCACCCCGGCGTCGCGGGCGGCCCGGATGTGCGCGGAGGGCAGGTCCAGGCGGGCCGGGTGGGAGTTGATCTCCAGCGCGGTGCCGGTCCGGGCGCAGGCGGCGAACAGCTCGGGCAGGTCCACGTCGACCGGCGGCCGCTTGCCGATCTTCCTGGTCAGCGGGTGCCCAATATGGACACTTTCCCTACGCCACACTGAGTGACGGACGGCCCCGGCCTGGGGTTGGCTACACCCTGCAGACGGCCCCAGCTCGGAAAACCCCAGCTCGGGGGTTGCCGAATCCGGCCGTAAACGGATCAAGGCGGCACCGCATGCGGTGCCGCTGCGCGCCCGCCGCCGGGCCCTGCGTTGGGACGCCCGCTCGGCACGGGCGCGCGCACGCATCACGACAGGCCATTGATCATGCTGGCTCATCACCAGATGCAGACCAGGGCGGCAGGCCACCATCTTCCTCGGCTTCGAGTGTCCGGCTCCCGGCCGCAGCGTCAAGGCGGCCCTACGGGCCGTCGCAAGCGATCGGCAGAGCCGACCCTTGACCCGGTGACCGCTCATCTGGTTTTGGCGCCTACGAGGAAGACGGGTGGGCAGACCAGGACATCCTTCTAACCCGCCAGGGTGGATGCACAAGAGACCCTGGTGGCAGAGTGGGGGGCTCAGCAGCAAGAAGGAGGCTGTAGGGCCATGCGGGCAAGAACGGCCGTCGTCGCAGGGGCCGTCCTTGTGGCCGCTGCGGCAATCATCGAGGCGGTAGCGATTCAGCCGCCTCTTACCTTGTGCTCCTCCTACGTCAACGGCCATGCGACGGCTTGGCACCGCTGCGGGCCGCACGATTATCCGCTGGGTCTGCGGCTAGGGATCGCGGCTGGCGGCGTTCTGGTCGCTGCGCTGATCGTTGCGATGACCCGCCCGTCCAGGCGTCGCATCTGACGCTCGTGCCATTGGCGTGCCATTAACAGGGGTGCGCAGGGGACACTGGCGTGCATGTGCGGAGCGGGGGAGTGGCAGGTCAAACGACGCGACCAGCGACCCGCAGACTCCTTACAAGCGAGGGTAGCTACTGGCCGTACGGCCTTCGAATCGCCATAGATTCGCCCCTATCAGGAAGCAAGAACAAGATCAGCACGACCACCCCGGTCACCGCCGCCGCGCCTGCCACGAACGCCTGGGCCCCGCCCTCCCAGCTCACGTGACGGCAGAGAACCAGCACGTCGGCGGCAGCGAACAACAGCGCGAGCCACAGCCACTTGCCCGGTCTCGCTGCCGAGCGCGCGGGTGAGGTCACGATCCGCCACATCGGCACGGCGAGGATCAGGAACCCGACTGTCGCGGGGATCTCGTGCCAGTTAACGAACCCGACCGTGGAATAACTAATCAGAGATGACCCATAACGTCCCGCAGCGGAGTTGACAGGTGCAGGCAGCTGATACGAGACGACGGCTAGCACCGCCAGCGCCGCGCCTGCCATGACGGCACACGTCCACGCCGCCCGCCACCACCGTGGCTGCTGGGTTTTGGACAGGTGAACGAAGCCGACGATCAGGAAGACGATCAGCGCCAGCGGCCATGACAAGAGCGCGACGTCGGCCGCGGGGAACAGGTAGGAGCTGAGGGAGCCGAGCCCGGTCCAGGACGGGGGCGACTCCGGCGGAGACCAGGACAGCCAGATGCCGGTGCCAGTCCCGGCCTGTACCGGGCCCGTTGACAAGAGGAATAGATAAGCCGATCCAGCGGCCCCGGCCAGCGCCCAGAAAGGGACGGCAAACGCGGCCCAGGATCTCGGACCGGGCCGCAGAGGATTACCCGAAGCTGGTGCCACGGATCCCTCAGACAGGCCCACCACGCCAGTCTAAGCGCTGGCAACCGTTTCTCCTGGCGGTCGGCGCGGCCGATGAGCTGGCGCCGAGCGACGCAGCGTCAGCGTGCGCCGCACCAGTCGCCCCTGCGGAGCTGCGCCCACGGGATATACGCGGGATAGGGCGTCATCGAGCCCACCCGGCGCATAGCATCTGACCACGTCAGGCCACCAAGCTGCACGTCGTCGCGATCGGTCTTGAAAACCGCCGTGGATTTGCAGAGGCACCTATCGAGCCATCAATCGACGTGTAGCTCGACAGCCTCAGCTCCACCAGTAGGAGGCGGCTTGCGAGGTTCACGCACCCCAGCAGGGCCGTCAGGCCCAGGCTCGAACTCGACGCCGCGCGACCAGCGGTAGCTGGCTACCAGCTCCACCAGGACCCCGGCCGCGACGCCGCCTATGACGCCCGGCCAGCCGAAGACGAACCAGCCCGGCACAGCGAGGATGATCCACAGCCCTAGTCGGATGCGCCAGAACCAGCGCTCCTGACGATAGGGCCGCCAGCCACCTGGCAGCGTCACGCGGACCCCGGAAAAGGGCAGGCGCTGACGATACGCCACCAGGGCATAATGCCTGCGGCGCCGCCGAAGTGCTCGCACAGAGTCCATCACCTCCATAGTGCACCTCGTCCGGGACCGCACTCCACCCGCGGCAGACGGCCCGGCAGCCCGTGCTATTAGCGTGCCATTAACCGCGGTCCGCTGCGGTACGCCACGGTCACAGCCGGGAAGTCGTCTGTCCAGGTCGGTCCGACTCTGCGAGGCGGCGACGGCGATTTGCCAGCAGGCGCTCATCCCTGCAACGGAGTTAGCTAGCCGCGACCATGGGGGTGTCGCCCGGAGGGATGGTCTGGGTCCGGGACCGGCTGACGGACGCTGCCCACGTGCGCCCAGCTGTGATCTGGACCTGAGCGAGCAGGTGCCACGGCCGGTGATCCTGATGGACTGCGGTGATCCCCAGGCGGAGCTTTCTGCCGCGCTGGCGCTGCCATTGCTCAGCCGGCATGCCCGCCCACGAGCCGGGGCGGGTCGGTTCTAGCTGGAACGACAGCTCGTCGCCGGACGCCAGCCGGGCCTCGTGGGTGACCTCGCGGCCATGGCGATCCGCGCGGGCCTGGCCGGGACCGGTGCCTGGCGTGAACCGGTACGGCGCCCACACCTGATTCTCGACCTCGTCGTAGTTGTGGCCCTTGGCAGTGATGTTCCGCTCGTCGGGCCAGTAGGAATCGTCGTTAGATATGTGCAGCATCAGGCTGTCCAGGCGGTCAAGGCCAGGCGGCCCGTCCTGCGTCACCCGCAGCCGCATCAGGTCCGATCCCTCAGCCCACGGCTCGACCTGGACCCGGAAGACCGGGGTCAGCTCGTCATGCCGGGCCCGCATCTCGACCAGCAATCCGGGCTCCCACAGCGGCGTGGCCTTCGCCGCTGCGCTGCGGGGCACGCGGAACTCGGAGTGCTCGATGCCCTCGCCGGGCCACTCCAGGGAGAAGACCAGATCGTCGTCAGGAGGGAACGGCGTCCAGATGTCAGCCTGGATGCGGTGCTCGCCGCGGTGCCAGCTGTCGTACATGACAGGAACGGGGCGGGCGCTGAACGTCAGCGACCCGGCAATATCGGAGAACGGATCGTGGCGGTCCTCTGACCAGTCGTCGCCGCCGCGCAGTGAGACTCCCTTGCTCAGCGCCACCAGGGTGAACGCCACTCCGGTGGAGTACACCCGCGCCCCGGCGACAGCGATGCCGACATGGGCGCTGCGCCAAAGCAGCGGTCCGAGGTCCAGCGAGCCGGGAAGCTCGTTGTCCGGCGGGGACTCTGGGAGCCGATCAGCACCACGACGACGGCGCGAGCCCGAACCGGCCATGTCCACCTCACCCCGTCACGCCCTGCCAACGCGGCCGACAATACCAACCTGACCTCCCGACCTCTGTTCTGGTCTCCAGCTTCAGGCGGGCAGCGCGGGCGGCCGAACCGACCCGCACCAACGGCAGATGAAGGTACCAGCGACACTACGGGATATACGCGGGATGATCTTGCAGTGGATCCACATTAGAACTGAAACTCGGCAGGTCAGAGGCCAAGCTGGCACCCGTACCATGGCGATCTTGAAAACTGCTAGGGCGTTCCCTCGGCCCCCGAAGCTGGTCTGCCCGACCACGCTGAGTAGCAATTGCCCGCGTCGGAAGACTTGGGGCAATCAACCTCTGGCGAGTGAAGGTTACACTTTCACTCCGCATCTGTTGGAATAAGCGCATGTAGAAGGCATCGCGTGGTCAATGTCCCAGCGATATCCCGCTGGAATGCTTGGCCGATCACGTTGACCCGGGGGTTCTCGCAGGCGGTGATGAACCGGCGGGTCATCCGGGCGCGGTCCAGGTCGAAGTGGGAGTGCACCGAGGCCACGCAGACGTCGAAGCCGCTGAGGAAGTCCTCGTCCCAGTCGACGCTGCCGTCGGGCGCGATGTTCAGCTCGGTGCCGTGCAGCAGCACCATGGGCCCGGCCTGCTCGGCCAGCCGTCGCAGCTGCTCGCGCTGGGCCAGCATCTTCTCGTCGGTCATCCGCTGCATGAACAGGTTGGGGGCGTGGTCGGTGACGGCGTAGTAGTCGTAGCCGCGGGCCCGGGCGGTGGCCGCCATCTCCTCCAGCGTGGCCACGCCGTCGGTCAGGCTGGTGTGGGTGTGCAGGTCGCCGCGCAGGTCGGCCTCGGTGACCAGGGCGGGCAGGTCGTCGCGCAGCGCCGCCTGCACCTCGCCGGTGTCCTCGCGCAGCGCGGGCGGGATCCAGGCCATGCCCAGGCGCTCGTAGACCTCCTCCTCGGTGCGGGACACGATCAGCTTTCCGGTCTCCGCCTCGAACAGGCCGTACTCGGACAGCTTCAGCTTGCGGCGGACGGCCAGCCCGCGCACGCGCACGTTGTGGGCCTGGGAGCCGGTGAAGTACTGCAGCGCCGCGCCCCAGGTGTCGGCCGGGATGACCCGCAGGTCGACCTGGAGCCCGGCCCCGGTCCTGATCGAGGTCTTGGTCGGCCCGGAGGCGATGACCTCGGCGGCCTCGGGCAGCGCGGTGAGCGCGGCCATCAGCGGGGCCGAGTCTTCCGCCGCGGCCAGCACGTCCACGTCGCCGACGGTCTCCCGCCACCGGCGCAGCGACCCGGCATACTGGCAGCGCAGGCAGCCGGGCACGGCGCTGATCGCGGCGACCACGCGCTCGGCCGTCTCGGCGGCGACGTTCAGCAGCACCCGGTCGCCCGCGGCCTCGAGCAGCTCGATGCCGCGCAGCAGCCGTTCCTCGCTCTTGGGGCCGAAGCCGCGCAGGCCGGCCAGGCGGCCCGCGCCGATGGCGTCGCGCAGCGCGGCGGGCGAGCTGATGCCCAGCTCGGTGTAGAGCTGCAGGGCGCGGCGCGGGCCGAGCGCGGGGATCCGGGTCAGCCGGAGCACGCCGTCGGGGATGTCGGCGCGCAGCGCCTCCAGCGCGGTGAACGTGCCGGTCTGGCCGATCTCGCCGACCTTCTCGGCGATGGACTTGCCGACGCCGGGGATCCGCTGCAGTGCCGCGGGGCTGAGCGCCGAGATGTCGGCGGAGTGCCCGCCGATGGCCCGCGCCGCCTTCTCGTAGGCGCGGGCCCGCAGCCGGTCGCCGCCGGTCATCACCAGCAGCTCGGCGTACTCGCCGAGCAGCGCCGCGGCCGTGTCGTTGGCCTGGGGCATGCCGCTGCGGCTACTTCCTCCGGCCGAAGGCGAAGTAGCTGAGCGGGCCGATGAGGTTCACGAACATCAGCGCCACCCACAGGGGCTTGGGGCCCCGGATCTGGTCCCGCGGCCGTCGCCGGAGGTCGATCAGCGCGGCGACCTTGAGGCTCAGCTCGCCGGCCGCCGCCGCCACGACCAGCCGCTGCTGCCCGGCCGACAGGTCGGACCACCGCTTGCCACCGCTCACCGAGAACCTCCTGCCGTCGCCGGATGTCGTACTAGCCCATCATGTCGCGCGGGCGTAGCGGGCGGTGGCCAGCGGCACGAAGATGACCAGCAGCGCCGCGGTCCAGGCCAGTGACGCGATCTCCGGGTGCAGCAGCGGCCAGGCGCCGTTGGCCGGCGGGACCGGGCTGCCCAGCAGGTGGCGGGCCGCCGCGGCCAGGGCGCTGACCGGGTTCCAGTCGGCGATCCAGCGCAGCCAGCCCGGCATGCCCGAGGTGGGCACGAACACGTTGGACACCGTCGTGACCGGGAAGACCAGGATGGAGGCCTGGGCGGCGGTCTCCTCCTTGCCGATGACCAGGCCCAGGTACATGCCGACCCAGGTCGCGGCCACCTGGAAGGCGAGCAGCAGGCCCAGCGCGGTCACCGCGTCGACGGCGCTGCCGCGGATGCGCCAGCCCACGGCCAGGCCGCACACCGCCATGAGCACGAAGCTGATCAGCCCGTAGACGGCGGTCGCCGCGGCCTGCCCGAACGGCACGGCGGCCCGGTTGATGGGCATCGAGCGGAACCGGTCGACCACGCCGCGGGTGCTGTCCCTGGCCATGGTCACCATGGACGGGGTGATGTTGGCGGCGATGGTGGCGAACAGGCCGGGCACCAGGAACTCGCGGTACGCCCCGCCGGGCACGCTGATCGCGCTGCCGAAGATGTAGCCGAAGATCAGCACCATGATCACCGGCGCGCCGAGGGTGATCCCGATGGCCGCCGGGTCATGACGGAGCTTGGTCAGCACGCGCTCGGCGGCGGCCGATCCGTCGGCCAGGGCCCACCTGAGGTTCACGCGGCCACCTCCCTCGGGCCGGCGGTGCGGGCCAGGAAGACCTCGTCCAGCGTGGGCCGGCGGACGCTGACGTCCTCGGCCCGCAGGCCGGCCGCCTCGAGCTGGCGGACCAGCTCGGGCAGCGTGATCGTGCCCGCGCCGACCGGGGCCGACAGGCGCCGCTGGTCGGCATCGGTGACCGGCGGGCCGGTCGCCCAGCGGGCCAGCACGCCCTCCCCGGCGGCCAGGTCGGCCGCGTCGGCCAGCACGACGTCGATGCGGGTGCCGATGGCGTCCTTGAGCTCGTCGGGAGTGCCCTGGGCGATCACCCGCCCGGTGTCGATGATCACGACGTCGTCGGCCAGCTCGTCGGCCTCGTTCAGGTACTGGGTCGACAGCAGCACCGTGGTGCCGCCCGCGGCCAGCCCCCGGACGGTGGCCCAGATCTCGGCCCGGCTGCGCGGGTCCAGGCCGGTGGTCGGCTCGTCCAGGAACAGCACGAAGGGGGCGGGGGAGGTGGGTGGGGGGCTGAGGATCAGGCTGGCGACCACGTCGAGCCGCCGCCGCATGCCGCCGGACCAGGTCTTGACCAGCCGGCCGGCGGCGTCGGCCAGGCCGAACTCGGCCAGCAGGGCGTCCGCCCGCTGCCGGGCCCGGCGCCGGCCCAGGTGGTGCATGAGGCCGAGGATGACCAGGTTCTCCCGGCCAGTCAGGTCGTCGTCGACGGCCGCGTGCTGTCCGGCCAGCGCGATGGCGGCCCGGACCTGGCCGGGCTGGCGGACGACGTCTTGCCCGGCGACGCTGGCCCGGCCCCCGTCCGGGCGGGTCAGCGTGGCCAGGATCCGGATGGCGGTGGTCTTGCCCGCGCCGTTGGGGCCCAGCAGGGCGCAGACGCGGCCGGCGCTGGCCGTCAGGTCCAGTCCGTCGAGCGCGGTCACCGCGCCGAAGGACTTGGTCAGGCCGGCCGCCTCGATGATGATGCTCACAGGCGATCTCCTCACTAATATCGTACGTAGTACGTCGTACTAGGTACGATATTACAGTCCGGGGCGCCGGACCCGCCACCCCCGGCAAGATGGGCACAGCAGTTGGCGGCACAGCAGTTGGCGGCACAGCAGCCGGCGAGGCGGCTGACGGGCGGGAGACCGGGAGGGGAGGCGCGATGGCGGACGACGGGCCGCGGGCGGGCCGGCGGCGGGGCCCGGCGCCCCGGACTGTAATATCGTACTCGGTACGACGTACTACGTACGATATTAGTGAGGAGATCGCCTGTGAGCATCATCATCGAGGCGGCCGGCCTGACCAAG
>JBOHCO010001502.1:0-2757 GCA_050698895.1 Streptosporangiaceae bacterium | reverse complement strand
GACGAGGGCCGGCCGCCGGCCGTCACCGGCCGGGACGGCCGGGACACGCTGGAGGTCATCCGCGCCGTGGACGAGTCCGCGCGCGAGGGCCGGCCGGTGGTGCTGCTGGCAGGCGCGCCCCGGTGAGCGTGATCCTGAGCGGCTTCGCCGACGAGATCTCGCCCGACCCGGCCGAGCAGCTGGCCACGCTGGCCGCGGAGTCGATCTCGCACCTGGAGCTGCGCAGCGCCTGGGGCACCAACGTGGCCGACCTGACCGACGCCCAGCTGGCCGAGTTCCGGCAGCGGCTGGACGACGCCGGGGTGCGGGTGTCGGCCATCGGCTCGCCCATCGGCAAGATCGACATCACGGCGCCCATGGGGCCCGAGCTGGACCGGATGCGGCGCATCGCCGAGGTCGCCGGGCAGTTCGGCACCCCGCTGGTGCGCGTCTTCTCGTTCTTCATCCCCGCGGGCCAGCCGCCGGAGCGCTACCGGGCCGAGGTCATCGACCGGATGGCCGCGCTGGCCGAGATCGCGGCCGGGCACGGCCTGGTGCTGGCCCACGAGAACGAGAAGGAGATCTACGGCGACCGCCCCGAGCGGTGCGCCGAGCTGATCGAGGCCGTCGGCTCGCCGGCGCTGCGGGCCACCTTCGACGCGGCCAACTTCGTCCAGTGCGGGGTCGTCCCGCACCGCGACGCCTACCAGCTGATCCGGCCGTACCTGGTCTACCTCCAGGTCAAGGACGCGCTGGCGGCCACCGGCGAGGTCGTGCCGGCCGGTCAGGGCGACGGCCAGGTCGCCGACACGCTGGCCGCGCTGCGCGACTCCGGCTTCGCCGGGTACATGTCGCTGGAGCCGCACCTGGCCACCGCCGAGCGGTTCGGCGGCTTCAGCGGGCCCGAGGCGTTCCGCCGCGCCGCCCAGGCGCTCAAGGCCCTGCTCGGCCAGCTGTCGATCAGCTGGCAGTAGCCGACCGGCTGGCGCAGCGCCGGCGCTTCTTGCTGTTATCAGGAAGGGCGGGACTGCCGGCGGGCCGGACTGGCCCGGCGGGCTCTGCTTCAGGCGGGCCGGGCCGGGTCGGCGGGCGGGAGGACCGGGAGCCCCGCGGGCGGGACGACTGGCAGCCCGGCGGGCGGCCCGGCCTCGATCAGCCGGATGAGCGCGGCCGTGTCCAGGTGCTCTTCGACCAGGTCGCCGAGCCGGTCCAGCTGCTCCTCCCGGAGCCGGGCGAAGCAGGTGTCCGGCGCCGGCCGGAAGTCCCGCCCGGCCAGCGCCGCCACCTCGGCCAGGAAGGCCCGGCGGAAGCCGTCGTTCTCCAGCGTGCCGTGCCAGCTGGTGCCCCAGACCGATCCGGCCCGGCAGCCGTCCAGGAACGGCTCCGCTCCCGGCCCGGTCACCGCGACGACCCCGTGGTGGATCTCGTACCCGCGCACCGGCTCGCCGCAGGCCGTGCCCGAGGGCCGACCGAGCGTCTTGTCCGCCGCGAACTTGACCCTGGCCGGCAGCAGGCCCAGCCCGGCGACCCGGCCCGCGCCCGACTCGACGTCGTCGTCGATCTGCGCCGCGAGCTGCTGATAGCCGCCGCAGATGCCCAGCACGGGCAGGCCCTTGCGGGCCCGCTCCCCGAGCGCCGCCGCGAATCCGCGCTCGCGCAGCCAGGCCAGGTCGGCCACCGTGGCCCGGGATCCGGGCAGTACGACCAGGTCCGCGTCGGCCAGTTCGGCCGGGCGGTCGGCGAACCGGACCAGCACCCCGGGCTCGGCGGCCAGGGCGTCGGCGTCGGTGAAGTTGCTGATCCGCGGCAGCTTGACCACCGCCACGCTTAGAAGATCATTTCTTCCGAACGGAACGTGGTGCACGCCCTGATTCAGGGCCAGAGAATCCTCGGCGTCCAGCTCCAGGCCGTTCCGCCAGGGCAGCACGCCGTAGACCGGCCGGCCGGTGAGGTCGCGGAGCATCGCCAGGCCGCTGTCCAGCAGTTCGGGCGCGCCGCGGAACTTGTTGATCACGAAGCCCGCGATGAGCGCCTGGTCTTCAGGCGACAGCAACGCCAGCGTCCCGAACATGGCCGCGAACACCCCGCCGCGGTCGATGTCCCCGACCACGACGACCGGCAGGCCCGCGGCGCGGGCCAGGCTCATGTTGGCCACGTCGGTGTCGCGCAGGTTGATCTCGGCCGGGCTGCCCGCGCCCTCGCAGATGACCACGTCGTAGCGGGCCCGCAGCCGGTCCAGGCTGGCCAGCGCGACCTCGCGGAGCCGGGGCGCGTGCGCGCGGTAGCCGACCGCGTCGGCCTCGGCCTCGGGGTGGCCGAGCACGACCACCTGGCTGCGCCTGTCGCTGCCCGGCTTGAGCAGGACCGGGTTCATGTCCGCGGTCGGCTCGATCCCGGCCGCGGCCGCCTGCATGGCCTGGGCGCGCCCGATCTCCGCGCCTTCGGCGGTGACGAACGAGTTCAGCGACATATTTTGCGCCTTGAACGGCGCGACCGCGACACCCTGCCGGGCCAGCCACCGGCATAGCCCCGCGACCAGGGCACTCTTGCCCGCGTCCGACCCGGTCCCGGCCACCAGCAGCGCCCCTCGCATGAGGGCAACGTACCGCCGCCGCATGTTTGACCCTGTCCAGGGGGGTACCTGTAGGACCTAAGGCTTACGAAGGAGGCCCGAAATGTTGCTCATGCTACTGCTCCTGCTCGTCGTCCTAGTGCTGTTCGGCGCTGGGTTCGCGCTGCACCTGCTGTGGTGGGTCGCCATCGTCGCGCTCGTCCTGT
>JBOHCO010001501.1:0-1213 GCA_050698895.1 Streptosporangiaceae bacterium | reverse complement strand
GCTACTTCTTCGAGAACCAGCTGGCTACCGGCTTGCCGAGCGGCAGTCCCTTGCCGCCCACGGATTCGAGCGCACCGCTGAGGTAGGCGTAGTACCCGAAGGCCGCGAAGATCAAGACGAAGACGCCGCCAACCCGGTACGTCCCCGAGGACGTGCCCATCACCGCGATGGCCAGCAGCGCCACGCCCACCGTGCCGGCGCCCAGGATTATCGAGAAGACCAGCGGGAGCAGCAGGGTCACCAGGAACAGCATGAAGATCGCTACATCCCAGCCGATGAGGAACTGTCCCAGCGTGTGCGGGATGTCCGCGGGCGGTATGGCGTACCAGTTGTGGGTCAGCCCCAGCACCATCGCCGAGTAGCTCAGCCAGAACCCGGCGAACGTGCCCAGGATCGTCGCGACGAACGTCTGCTGGAGCGCGGCGGCCCAGATCGTGGCGATCACCAGGCCCAGGCCGGTGCCGGCGTAGACGATCGGCTGTACGGTTCCCGGCTGTACCGCCAGCGGTACGTTGCCGAGCAGCGAGATGCCCAGCACGAGGCTGCCGGTCGCGAAGACCATCAGCCCGAGCACCGCGGGATTGCCGGCTAGCTGCGGGGTCTGCACTGACTCGGCCGGCTGGACCTCGGCACGCTGCGCGTTGCTGTCGGCGGCTTCAGACTGCACATCGGTCATCGAGAGCCTCCCTACCTGGTGGCTTTGACCGCCATACGGACAAAGGCTCACCTAGCGAACGGGCACAGCATTTCGCCGGTGTGTATCGCTGTCAAGAGGCCGGTTTGACTCGGCCTGGCCGGGGGCGCGCCCGGCCGCCGGGCTAAGCTGGCTTGTCCGCGATGCGGACACCCCGGTTCCGTCCCGCTACCGTCGGCATCGGCGCCGGGGAAGAGGCTTGGGAGAGGAAGGGCATGGCCCGCAGAGATGCCAGCCCGGACTTCATCGAGGCGCTGGCGCGCGGCCTCGACGTGATCCGGGTGTTCCGGCCGCACCAGCCAGTCATGTCCCTGACGGCCGTGGCGGGCGCGGCGGGACTGGCCCGGCCGACGGCGCGCCGCGTGCTGCTCACCCTGCAGCAGCTGGGTTACGTGCGTGCTGCCGAGGGCGGCTACGAGCTGACGCCGCGCGTGCTCGAGCTGGGCATGTCCTACGTCCTGTCGCGCAACCTCTGGGAGGTCGCCCGGCCGCACATGGAGCGCCTGGTCGCCCAGACCA
>JBOHCO010001500.1:0-11973 GCA_050698895.1 Streptosporangiaceae bacterium | reverse complement strand
GGCGGCCGCGGCCGCCGACACGGCCGTGGCCGCGCCCCCCGGCAGGGCCAGGTCCGAGGCGTAGGTGGCGCCCTCCTCGAGGACCGCGCCGCCCTGGCCGGCACTCCCCTCGATGACGCTGCCCTCGCCGACGCTGCCCTCGCCGACGCTGCCCTGGCTGGCGTCACTCGGGTGGCTGAGCTCGCTGGGGCGGCTCGGCTGGCTCGGGCTGCGGGTCAGGCTGAGGCCGCTCGGGCCGCTGGGCTGGCTGTCGCCGGGCTGGCTGTCGCCGGGCTGGCTGCTGTAGCCCGGCGGGGCGGCCCGGCCGTCGAGCTGCGGGCTGCGCTGGTACTCGCCGATCAGCGCCATGGCGGGCTCGGTTAGGTAGGAGTGCTCCCCGTCGCCGCCAGCGGGCCGGTCCATCAGCGGGCCCAGCCGCCGCAGCACCGCGGCCGAGGTCGGGCGGTCCCGCGGGCTGCGCTGGAGGCAGGCCGTGACCAGCTCGGTGAGCTCGTCCGGCAGCCCGCTCAGGTCGGGCGGCTCGGTGGCCAGCCGGACCAGGATGTCCATGACCGTCTCGCCCTGGTAGGGCGCGTGCCCGGTGGCGGCGAACAGCAGCGTGGCGCCGAGCGAGAACACGTCGCTGGCCATGGACGCCTGGCGGGTGTCCCTGGCCTGCTCGGGGGCCATGTAGGCGGGAGTGCCGACGGCGCCGTGGGTGACGGTGAGCTGGATCCGCTCGGCCGCCCTGGCCACCCCGAAGTCGATCACCCGCGGGCCGTCGGGGGCGACCAGCACGTTAGACGGCTTCAGGTCGCGGTGCACCAGGCCGGCGCCGTGGATGGACTCCAGCGCCTCGGCGCAGCCGGCCGCCAGCCACCAGATGGTCTCCACCGGCTGCGGGCCGCACACCCGGACCAGCCGGCTCAGCGACGGCGCGGGCAGGTAGGCGGTGGCCAGCCAGGGCACGTCGGCTTCGGGGTCGGCGGCCACCACCGCGGCGGTGAACAGTCCGCTCACCCGGCGGGCCGCCGCGACCTCATGCGCGAAATGATCGCGAAAGCCGGGCTCCTCGGCGAGCTCGATCTTGATCGTCTTCACGGCGACCAGCCGGCCGGCCGTGGACCGGCCCAGGTAGACCTGACCCATCGCGCCCGCACCCAGGCGTCCGAGCAGGACGTACGGACCGATCCGGTCCGGATCCCATCGTCGCAGCGGCTCGAGTGTCGGCTGCTGCACCATCATTGGCCTCCAGTGGGCCCCAGTTGCCAGGCCACCATAATGCCGAATGCGCCGCCGCGTATCGCACCCGGCTATACCAATGCGTAATGGCAACGGTATTCCGGGATAACGCATTCGGCGCGCCTGCTCGGCAATTCCTCCCAGGCCACGGCCAGTTTAGCGGAGGCTCGCGCCGGCCCGGACCGGTCGCGACCCGCCGGTCGCGGCTGACGCGCCGGCCCGGCTGCCTCCTGGTAGCGTCTTGGCCCTGTGAGCACCCCCGCCCCCGCTAGCCCTGATGACGCCAGCCCTTCAGGCGCCCCCGTGCGCGCGGACCTATTCGGGTCGCTGAGGCCCTGGCAGAAGGCCGCTTACCAAGAGTATTTTCGACTGCCGCGGCGGGACTTCCTGCTCGTCGCGACGCCGGGCGCGGGCAAGACGGCCTTCGCGCTGACCATCGCGGCCGACCTGCTGGCCCGGCGCGAGGTGGCGGCGGTCACCGTGGTCACGCCGACCGAGCATCTCAAGCACCAGTGGTCGCAGTCGGCACACCGGGTTGGCATCGCGCTCGACCCCGCCTACCGCAACAGCCAGGGCGCGGCCTCGGCCGATTACGCCGGCGTGGTGGTGACCTACGCTCAGGTCGCCGCGCACCCGGCCCTGCACCGCCAGCGCACGACCAACCGCCGCACGCTGGTGATCTTCGATGAGATCCACCACGCCGGGGACGCGCTGTCCTGGGGCGAGGCGGCGCGCGAGGCGTTCGAGCCCGCCCGGCGGCGGATGGGGCTGACCGGCACGCCCTTTCGCAGCGACACCAACCCGATCCCGTTCGTCACCTACACCGAGGACCCCGACGGCAGCCTGCGCAGCCGCGCCGACTACGTGTACGGGTACGGCCCCGCGCTGGACGACGGCGTCGTCCGGCCGGTGATCTTCCTGGCCTACTCCGGCGAGATGCGCTGGCGCAGCCGGGCCGGGGACGAGATCACCGGCACCCTCGGCACGCCGATGACGCCCGACCAGCTCGCCTACGCCTGGCGGACCGCGCTGGATCCCGAGGGCGAGTGGGTCGCCCGGGTGCTGGAGGCGGCCGACCGGCGGCTCGCCGAGGTCCGCCGGGGCATGCCCGACGCCGGCGGCCTGGTCATCGCCGGCGACCACGCCGACGCCCGCGCCTACGCCGCGCTGCTGCGGAAGATCACCGGAGTCCGGCCCGTCGTCGTGCTGTCCGACGACCCGGCGGCGAGCAAGAAGATCGCCAAGTTCGCGCTGGCCGAGGACCGGTGGATGGTGGCGGTCCGGATGGTCTCCGAGGGCGTGGACATCCCCCGGCTGGCCGTCGGGGTCTACGCCACCAGCGTCAGCACCGCGCTGTTCTTCGCCCAGGCGGTGGGCCGCTTCGTGCGGGTGCGGCAGCGTGGCGAGACCGCCTCGGTGTTCCTGCCGTCGATTCCGCTGCTGCTGGGCTACGCCGCCGAACTGGAGGCCGAGCGCGATCACGTGCTGGCCCGCGCCGCCGACGACGCCGAGGAACGCGAGCTGGCCGAGGCGCAGCGGCAGCGGGACACCCCCGACGACCTCGGCGAGGCGCCGTTCAAGCCGCTGGCGGCCTCGGCGCACTTCGACCGGGCGCTGTACGACGGCGGTGAGTTCGGCACCTCGGCCGAGGAGGATGACTTCCTCGGCCTGCCCGGGCTGCTTGAGCCCGAGCAAGTCAGCCTGCTGCTGCGCAAGCGCCAGGCCGAGCAGCCCCGTCCCCGCACCCGGCCGGGCGGCAGCGGCCAGAAGCCGGATCAGGGCCCGGGCGCTCCGGTGTCCGCGCTCGCCGCGCACACGCCGCACGCGGCCGCCCCGGCGCGGGCCGCCGACCCGGGCTCTGACGCGCCCGGCGCACCGCCCGCGTCGGCCAGGGAGAACCTGGCCGCGCTGCGCAAGGAGCTCAACTCACTGGTCACGGCCTGGCACCACCGGACCGGCCAGCCGCACGCCGTCATCCACGCCGAGCTGCGCCAGTCCTGCGGGGGGCCGCCGGTGCCGCAGGCCACCGGCGCCCAGCTCCGCGAGCGGATAAGCGCGCTGCGCCGTTGGGCGTCGTCCCGCCGCTGACCACCTTTGTTAAGGATAATTAAAGCCGGAACGGATCCGGTGGCCGCATCAAGGCACCACGGTGATTGGCCAGCGGCTCGTGCGCACCAGGTGCACCGCCAGTGAGCCCACGAACCGGTGGCCGGCCTTGGTCGACGCGCCCACGATCACCGCGTCCGCGGGCAGCTCGTCGGCCAGCCGGACGATCTCCGCGAACGGGTTGCCCTCCCGCTCCACGAACTCGGCGTGGAGCCCGATGCGGACGCTCTGGGTCTCGACCTGCTCCCGGAGCTCACGGGCGATGTCGTCGTGGGCCTGCTGCATCGACGGGATCGCCGCGACGCCCACGCCCGCCGCGATCTTGTAGGTGCGCACGTACAGGCACACCAGTCGGGCGTGCTGCCGGGTCGCCAGGCCGGCGGCGTAGGCGCCGGCCCGCAGCGAGGTGTCCGAGCCGTCGATCCCCACCAGCAGTACCGGGGCGTGAGGGTCAATCACGTGCTAACGGTACCGATCCTGGCGCGGGCCGGGCGTGCCGTAATCCGCTGGTTATCAAGATCTCCCCAATCCGCGGGCCGGCCCGGCGTACGTTTGACACTCTTGTCGATTGTCCGGATAGTGATGGCCGACCCAGATGACCTGACCGGCCCGGTGGAGGACCAAGACCATGCCACGTCGCCCCGACTCCTGCTCAGCTGCGACCCGGGCCTGCGCGCTCCGGGCCGGGGGCAACTCATGAGCAGCAACGGGCGGGTCGCGCTCACGGCCGCGGCGGTCATGCTGGTGGCCAAGACGACGCGGCTGATCGAGCCGGAGCTCATCGGCCTGCGCGACGTGGTCAAGCCGGGCAGCGTCTGCATCGACATCGGCGCGGCGGCCGGCCTGTACACGGTCGCGCTAGCCCGGCTGGCGGGCCCCACGGGGCAGGTGCACAGCGTGGAGCCGGTGACCTTCGCCCACTCGACCTGGACCAAGGTGCTGGGCTCCCGGTCCAGCGAGAACGTCAGGCACCACGTCACGGCGCTGGGCGCCGAGCCGGGCCGGGGGGTCATGAGCGTGCCGGTCGGGCGGCACGGGCCGGTGACCGGCCGGTCGTTCCTGGAGTGGAAGACCAAGGGCCTGGGCTCGAACGCCGAGTTCGCCGGCCAGATGGAGGTCCCCGTCGACGTGCAGACCCTGGACGGGCTGTGCGAGGACGCCGGGATCACCCGGCTCGACTTCGTCAAGATCGACGTCGAGGGCGCCGAGATGCACATCCTGGAGGGCGGCCAGCGGACCATCGAGTCCCTCCAGCCGACCATGCTCATCGAGATCGAGGCCCGGCACTCGGCCCGGTACGAGATCTCCCCCGAGGACATCTCGGGCTGGCTGCTGGACCGCGGCTACACGATGCACACCTGGCAGCACGGGTGGCAGCAGGTCACCGCGGTCACCACGGCGACGCGCAACTACCTGTTCCGGCCGGCCGGCTGGACGGGCGCCAGCTGATCGTCCCGGTCATGATCAGGTCATGACCTGACTGAGGATCTCGGCGCCCTGCGCCGCGCGCCGGCCCCGGGCCGCCATCTGGACCGCCCTGCGGACCCCTATCTCACCGCCATCTGGCCACCATCTGGTGAATTGGTGTTCGGGATTAGCCTCCATAGGGCAGACCGGATGGACGGGACCGAGCGGTCCGCCGAAGCCGCATCGGCCCGCATGCGTAACATCTGGCCGCCCTGTAACGCTTCGGGGATACCCCGAGTCCTACGGGCATAGAGGCCACGCTTCCGGTCTTACGCTCCCTCGGGAGCAAGGGAAGCCAAGGTGGTACGTATGATCTAGCAACTACGTGCGATGAAATGCCGGGACCGGACACTGTGGGGGGCCTGATCATGCAGAAAGCAGTCGTCAGCCTGATTGACGACCTCGATGGCAGCGAGGCTGAAGTCACCGTCACGTTCGGATATCAGGGCCAGGAATACGAGATCGACCTGAATAACACCCACGCGACCGAGATGCGGGACAAGGTGGGCCGCTTCGCGGCGCACGCGCGGCGGGTCCGGGCGCAGCGGGCGGCCCACGCGCCCGCGCGCACCGCGGCCTCCCGCCAGTACAGCGCCGACATGCGCGCCTGGGCCACCGAGCACGGCTACGCGATCAAGGAGCGGGGCCGGGTGCCGGTGGAGGTCGTGCAGGCCTACGAGGAGGCCCGGCAGGGCGGCGAGGCGGCCGGGGAGTCGCCGGCCGAGGCCGGGCGGGCCGGCGGCACCCGGCGCCGGCGGGCTTCGCAGCAAAAGCGGCGGTAGCTCCCGGCCGCCTCCCGGCCGAGGCCGGGCCGGATCGGGCCGGTATGTTGCCAGGCAGCAGTCGCCCGACCACCGGGGAGGCCCGTGCCTGACAATCCATCGCGCCCCGACTTGCCCGCGCGCTCCGGACCTCAGCCCGTATCACCCCCCGCATCGCGCCATGACTGGGAGCGGCCGGGCGCCTTCGAGGTGGCCCCCGGCGTGCACCGGATACCGCTGCCGCTGCCGAACGACGGGCTGCGCGCGGTCAACGTGTACGCGATCGAGGACGGCGCCGGGCTGGTCCTGATCGACTCCGGCTGGGCGCTCGAGGAGTCGCGCAGGCTGCTCGAGGCGGCCCTGGCCGGGCTCGGGCATGACCTGGGCGACATCAGCCAGTTCCTGGTCACGCACGCGCACCGCGACCACTACACCCAGGCGCTGGTGGTACGCCGGCTGCTGGGCAGCCGGGTGGCGCTCGGCACCGGCGAGGCCCCGGTGCTGGCCGAGATCCGGGCCAACATCGGCCGGTTCCCGCCGCTGATGCTGGCCCGGCTCCAGGCCGCGGGCGCCGGCGACCTGGCCCGCCAGCTGGTCAGCGCGGCCGGGCCGGACGAGGCCACCCAGCCCAGCGACTGGGAGGACCCCGACGAGTGGCTGCCGGACGGCACCGACATAGCCCTGGCCGGCCGGACCCTGCGGGCCATCGCCACGCCCGGGCACACCCGCGGGCACCTGGTGTTTCACGACGCGCAGGCCGGCCTGCTGTTCGCCGGTGACCACGTGCTGCCGCACATCACGCCGTCGATCGGCTTCGAGCCGCTGCCCGCCGACCGGCCGCTGGCGGACTACCTGACCTCGCTGGCCGCGGTCGAGGCGCTGGCCGACGCGGTGCTGCTGCCGGCCCACGGCCCGGTCGCGCCGAGCGTCCGGGTCAGGGCCGGTGAGCTCGTCGAGCACCACCGCAAGCGGCTGGACGCGATGCTGGCCGCGGTCGGCCCCGGCGTCAGCACGGCCTTCGAGGTGGCCGGCCAGGTCGGCTGGACCAGCCGCGAGCGGGCACTGGCCGACCTGGACGTCTTCAACCAGATGCTGGCCGTCAACGAGACCATCGCCCACCTGGATGTGCTGGCCGACCGGGGCGCGCTGGGCGTCGAGACGTCCGGCGGCGTCCGGCACTACCGCACGGGAGGCTCCTGATGGGGCTGAGCGACTTCCCGCGCTATCCGCTGCTGTTCGGGTGGAGCCCGGTCCACCCGCTGGAGCGGCTGTCGGCCCACCTGGGGGGCCCGGCCATCTGGGCCAAGCGCGAGGACTGCAACTCCGGCCTGGCCTACGGCGGGACCAAGACCCGCACGCTGGAGTACCTGGTCCCGGACGCGCTGGCCCAGGGCGCGGACACGCTGGTCTCGATCGGCGGCGTGCAGTCCAATCACACCCGCCAGGTGGCGGCGGTGGCCGCCCGGCTGGGCCTCAAGGCCCGGCTGGTCCAGGAGCACTGGGTCGACTGGCCCGACCCCGGCTACGACCGGGTTGGCAACATCCAGCTGTCCCGGATTATGGGCGCCGACGTGCGGCTGGTCGATGAGAGCTTCGGCATCGGTGTCAAGGCCAGCTGGGAGCAGGCCCTGGACGAGGTCCGCGCGGCCGGCGGCAGGCCGTACGCGATCCCGGCCGGGGCCTCCGACCACCGGCTGGGCGGGCTGGGCTTCGCCAGCTGGGCCGAGGAGGTGCGGCAGCAGGAGCAGCAGCTCGGGGTGTTCTTCGACACCATCGTGGTGTGCAGCGTGACCGGCTCCACGCAGGCCGGGATGATCTCCGGCTTCGCCGGCCAGGACCGGCCCCGGCGGGTCATCGGCATTGACGCCTCGGCGCGGCTGGACGAGACCACGGCCCAGGTGGCCCGGATCGCCCGCGCCACGGCCGCGCTCATCGGCCTGGCCCGCGAGCTGCGCGAGGACGAGATCACGGTGCTGCCGGGCTGGGCCGGCGAGCGTTACGGGATTCCGGTGCCGTCCACGCTCGACGCCATCCGGCTGACCGGGCGGCTGGAGGGCATGATCATCGACCCGGTGTACGAGGGCAAGTCGATGGCCGGGCTGATTGACCTGGTCCGCGACGGCGAGATCGGACGGGAGTCCACGGTTCTGTACGCGCACCTCGGCGGCCAGCCTGCGCTGAGCGGTTACAGCGACTTGTTCCGCTGATTTCGTCGCCCGCGATCCTGGGAAAACATGACAGAAGCGGAAAATCCCGCTATCGCGGAGCTGGCGCGGTGCAGTTGGACATTGACACCACCGGGTGGCGGGTACTTCACTGTCGGCAGTGCACCGCTGCCCGGCCGGGACCGCATCTCCCCCCCATGCGGATCCGTCCGGCAGCGGGCACCTCTACTTATGCAGGTACGTAGCGGGTCCGCGGCGGGCCCTGGTGCGGGCCGGGCCTACCAGCCGTAGATGCGCAGCGGGAGCCGGTGCGCGGACGTCTTGTCCGGCCCGGGGCAGGTGATCATGAGCACGATGTCGTCGGGGTCGCGGCCCTCGATGGCGCTCACGCCTTCCATGCTGCGGCTGGCGCGATAGGCCTGGCGCTGCTTCAGCGCCTGCTCACACCGGTCCAGCTCGTCCCGGTCGGCGGCGGTCCACACGACGTACTGCACGCCCACGCCGCCCAGCGGATGGGGGGCGTTGCCGCCCATCGCCCGCAGGATCAGCTGCGTGCCGTCCGCGCTGACCAGCAGGGCCGCCGTCGCATCGCGGTCGGCGACATCCAGGCCCAGGACCTCGGTGTAGAAGGTCACCGACCGGTCGAGTTCCTGCACGAACGTGACCACCGAGCTGAGCCGCGCCTCACGCGCCATGCCGTATCCCCTCAACTGTGTCGGACTGCGCTGCCCGCCTGCCGGGGCCAGGACCACTATGCCCCAGCGGCCGGCCAGCCCGCAGGCCGGCTACAGCCCCAGGGCCGCGGCCAGCTGCCGGTAGCCCTCGCTCGGGTCGGCGTCGGACTCGGTGAGCAACTGGGCGCAGACGTGGTCGGCGCCGGCTGCGAAGTGCTCGGCCAGCTGAGCGGCCACCTTCGCGCCGCTCCCCCAGGCGACCAGCGCGTCCACGAGCGCGTCACTGCCGCCGTCGCTCAGGTCGGCCTCGCTCCAGCCCAGGCGGCGCAGGTTGCTGGTGTAGTTGACCAGCCCCAGGTAGGGGCGGCTGACCCGGGCCCGGCCCAGGCGCCGGGCCCGGCCGGTGTCGGTGTCCAGCACCACCTTCTGCTCGGGCGCCAGCAGCGGCCCGGCGCCCAGCACCTCGCGGGCCTGCCGGGTGTACTCGGGCGTCACCAGGTACGGGATGGCTCCGGCGGTGCGCTCGGCGGCCAGCCGCAGCACCCGCGGGCCCAGCGCGGCCAGCATCAGGCTGGCCGGCGGAACTCCGTCGGCCAGCAGGGTGTCCACGTAGGCCGCGAGCGTGTCGTAAGGCCGGGCGTACTCCTGGGTGGCCTCGCGATGGCCCGCGCCCACGCCGAGCACGAACCGGCCCGGATAGCGGCCCTCGATCCGGCGGAAGGACGCGGCGACGAGATGCGCGTCGTCCTGCCACATGTTCACGATGCTGGTGGCCAGGGTCAGCCGGGTCGTCGCGGCCAGCAGCCCCTCGACCAGCTCCAGGTCGCCGGGCGGCGAGCCGCCCACCCACAGCGTGCCGAAGCCGAGCTCCTCGAGCAGCCCGGCCAGCTCGGGAGTCAGCATCCCCGCGCTGCGCCAGACGCCGAATCGCCCCAGCCGATCAGCCAGCTCACTCATGCGGATCCGCTCCCTTGCTCGCGCGCTGCCGACGGCTGGCAGGATACGCCCGGCCGGCCGGCGGGCCCGGTGGCCGGGTGGCCGGGCCGGGTGGCCGGGCCCGGTGGCTGGGCCCGCGCTCCGCTAGCCTGGCCGCAGGCCCAAGCCCGTCATGTCACTGTCCGTCATGTCACTGCCCGCGTTGACAGGAGCGCCCATGCCCGCCATCCCCGCCTCGCACCGCGACCTGCTCGACGGCCAGTTCGCCACCCTGGCCACGGTCGGCCCGGACGGCCGGCCGCAGCTCTCGGAGGTGTGGTTCCTGGCCGACGGAGACCAGGTCTCGATCTCGCTCAACGACAGCCGCCAGAAGACCAAGAACCTCCGGGCCAACCCGGCGGCCAGCGTGTTCCTGCTCGACCTGGCCGTGCCCTACCGGTACCTGGAGATCCGCGGCGACGCCGAGATCACCGCCGACGACGACTACGCGTTCGCGGACCGGGTCGGGGCCAAGTACGAGTCCGATCTGCGCGAGCACGACCAGCCCGGTCAGTCGCGCGTGATCGTGACCATCAACCCGACCCGGGTCAACGCCGTCGACATGCGCGGCTGATCGCGGCCCGGAGGGGGTGAACGGATGGCCTGCCGCCTGCATCTGGCCTGGGATGCCCGGCTGACCGGCTATGACTTCGGGCCGGACCACCCGCTGGCGCCGGTCCGCGTCGAGCTGACCGTGGAGCTGGCCCGGGCCTTCGGCGTGCTCAGCGCGCCGGAGGTCACGGTGGGCCGCCCCGAGCCGGCCAGCGACGCCGAGCTGGAGCTGATCCACGATCCCCGCTACATCGCCGCCGTCCGGCTGGCCGGCGATCCGCACGACCCCAGCCCGGCCGGCCAGTACGGCCTGGGCACGCCGGACAACCCGGTGTTCGCCGGCATGCACGAGGCGTCCGCCCTGGTCGCCGGGGCCACCGTGGCCGCGGCGCGGGCCATGTGGTCGGGGGCCGCGGAGCACGGCGCCAGCATCGCCGGCGGCCTGCACCACGCCATGCGGGCCAGCGCCAGCGGCTTCTGCGTGTACAACGACCCGGCCATCGCGATCGCCTGGCTGCTGGCCGAGGGGGCCGAGCGGATCGCCTACGTGGACATCGACGTGCATCACGGCGACGGCGTGCAGGCCGCCTTCTACAACGACCCGCGGGTGCTGACGATCAGCCTGCACGAGACCCCGGCGCTGCTGTTCCCCGGCACCGGCCGTCCGTCCGAGACCGGCGGCGCCGGCGCGATCGGCTCGGCGGTGAACGTGGCCCTGCCCGGCGGCACCGGGGACCCCGGCTGGCTGCGCGCCTTCCACGCCGTCGTCCCGCCGCTGCTGCGGGCGTTCCGGCCGCAGATCCTGGTCAGCCAGCACGGCTGCGACACCCACCGGCTGGACCCGCTGGCCCACCTCGAGCTGACCATCGACGCCCAGCGCGCCGCGCACGCGGCTATCCACCAGCTCGCCCACGAGACCGCGGGCGGCCGCTGGCTGCTGACCGGGGGCGGCGGCTACGAGCTGGTCCAGGTCGTGCCCCGCACCTGGACCCACCTGCTCGCCGAGGCGGCCGGCCGGCCAGTCGACCCGCAGGCCGCGACGCCGGACCCGTGGCGCGACTACGTCCGGCGGCGCACCGGCCAGCACGCACCGGCGCTGATGACCGAGGGCGCCCCGGCGGACTACCGCCCGTTCGAGTCGGGCTACGACCCGGCCGATCCGGTCGACCACGCCATCGTCGCTACCCGCAACGCGGTCTTCCCCGACCACGGCCTGGCCCCGAACTAGCCCCGGCCGGCGGCCACCCCGCGTCAACCCCTCACCCCCGCGCGACTCCGCGTCCGGCCCGCCCCGCGCGACTCCGCGTCCGGCCCGGCCGCGCCCAGCGTCTGCCGCGCCCAGCCAGCCCAGCGACGTGCTGCACGTGGGCCAGAACCCGAACGCCGTCCAGACCCGGATGGACGGCCGGCAGGTGATCCGGCTGACCGAGAACGGGGTCAGGTACTACATCACCACCACGATGCCCAACCGGGTCATCCACATCACCGGAGCGGTGGCCAAGACCGACTACGACTTCGCCGTCGGGGCGCTGAACCAGGCGGGCGCCGCCCCGGTGCTCAGCACGCTGACCACCGAGGTGCGCAAGCTCCAGAACGCGCCCGACCCCGGCGCGATCATCCTGCCCGAGGGGAAGATCAAGTTCTTCCCGGACTGCAAGGCCGCGTCGAACTGCACGGTGACCAGCACGGTCACGGTCACCGACCCGACCGCCACGACCTTGTACCTGCGGATGTACGTCCAGTTCTCCGGGACCAGGGACGGGTCGTCGTTCGCGACCTGCTCGGTCACCGACGTCACGAGCGCGATCGACACCCTGCATCCCGAGTGCGGGGTCAGCGGCGCGACCTGGAACCTCTGGTTCATCTCGCACACCGGGCTCTTCCACACCTGGGCCAAGCCGCATTTCTATGCGTCGGTGAACTCGTCCGGCGACGTCACGGCGCTGGAGTCCGAGCTCAGCCAGGAGAAGGCGGCGAGCTAGCCCGGGCGACCCTTGTTAAGTATCGGGATTGTTCACCTGGTCATCGTGACCAGGTCGCTCACGTCGAGTC
>JBOHCO010001499.1:0-2299 GCA_050698895.1 Streptosporangiaceae bacterium | reverse complement strand
CGCCGAGCTCATCCGAGCGCAGAACGGAACCATCGAAGTCAGCAGCGAACCGGGCCGCGGGACGCGATTCACGGTGCTCCTGCCCCTGACCGCGAGCTAGCCACGGCGGGGCCTGCTCGGCGGGACGGCGAGGCCGACGCTGCTTAGGCCGAAATGCGGCAACCCGCGCCGGGAGCCATCACATGCGGGCTGACGGAGCTGTGACTTGTCGGCAGACCGCCCACCCTCGCGTGCCGCCGGGGTGGTGGCGGTAACTCCACGTCGCCTCCATCGTCGGCACACGGCGGATCCTCGCCATCCGGCTATCAAGGAGACATGGCCTGAGATGCAGGCCAGCAGCTCACATACAGAACCGGACCCAAGGAGGCAGTGATGGTGGCGGCGCAAGAGGTGATCGGCCGTGTCCAGCAGGCGGGATCGGCGGCGGGGCCCCGCCCGGGGATACCGGTCACGCTGGCTGATGAGCACGCGGTGCTGCTGGCGCAGGTTGCCGTGCGGGCCGATGACGTGGTGGCGGCCATAGCTGACGGCCGGTGGCCGGCCCGGGAGCTGCAGGGGCTTGCGGGTTACCTGCGTGCGGAGGTGCTGCGCCAGGCCGGAGACGAGGAATGGCTCTTGTTCCCCGCCAGTCACCCGGCGCCTGGCTTTGCCCGCCTCGAGCGCGACCACGATCGGCTGCGCGCGGGAACCGAGGTGCTGGAGCAGGCCGCCGGCGGCACGGGCCTGCACTCGCGCGCGCAGGTCGCCGCCGTCGCTCGGGATGTCCTGGCCCAGCTGGAGCTTCACCTCGCCAGGGAGGAGCAGGTACTGGCAGCGGCCGACGCTCCGGATCAGGTCCCGGCAACCACCGAGCCGGGCAGTCGCCAGCATGGCTGGTATCCGCTCACCGAGGGACCGGTCATTGACCTGGAGGCGCTTCCCCCCGGCGAGAAGACCGACGCGGCTGCCGCCCGGATCATGCGGCTGCACGCCGGCGAGCAGGTGGAGCTGCGCTCGGCCAGCGACCCAGCGCCGGTCTGGCGGCGGGTTGACCAGCTCAGCCCCGGCGGCTACGGATTCGCCTACCTGCAGGACGGGCCAGCCCAGTGGCGGATACAAGTCACCCGCAGGCCCACGACCTAGCCAACAGCCGGGGGACAGGCTGGTCGAGTCGGCCGCGGCGCGGTGCCCGGATCACTCTGGTCCGTTCTTCAGGCCGCTCGCCTAACCCGCCGGTCTCCCCGCGGCGAGCTCTCGACAGCGTCTGCCGTCGGGCACGGGTTAGTGCTGCCGCATCCACCAGCGGATGATCCGCGATGTGACGTTTTCCAGGGCGCATTCAACCGGTCAGCGCAACAGCGCGGTGAGCTTCTCGGATGGTGTCATGAATCCGAGGGTCTTGCGGGACCGGTTGTTGAGGCTGGCGGCGATGCGGGCGGGCGGGTGGAGCTGCTGGGCCCGGAGGGCTGCTATCCCAGGTCACCAAGGCGCTGCTGGAGAAGGGCCAGACCCGGCTGCAGGAGTTCAACGAGCGGATCAGCGCTTTGTATGCGCGCGGCATGCCGGTCCGCGCGCACCTGCGTCCGATGTATCACCTCGACGTCTCGGCGGACCTGATGTCCCGGGTCACTGATGGCGTGCTGGCTGATCGGGATCGACTGCGACGGTCAGAAGCAGGTGCTGGGCCTGTGGGTCGGGCCGACGATCGGGGAGTCGGCGAAGTTCTGGATGTCGGTGCTGTCGGAGGTGCGGGCGGAGCTGCCGGGTCACCGATTCCGGCAGCTCGGGCCGCAGGCGGAGTCGCCGGGGCGGCCGCGCTGAGATTATGGGACAGTCCTCCGGCAGCCATTGATACTCCCTTCACAAGCCAGTACGTAAAAGCTCTGTCGTAACACGATATGTATTTGTAAGGCATATATTTGTCTGGCCCTCCGGGCTGCCATGGCGCTGCGCAAGGGCGCCGCCCTGGACGGGCTGCCGTGGGCCCGCACCGGTGCCCTGGCCGGCCCTGGGAGAAAGAGACCGGCTATCCGCCCTCGCCGCGGCCTGGCCGCCAATCTCCGCCGCGTCGTCATGGCCAGGACGCAGCAGCATAACCCCGAACGCCGAGTTGACCGAGTTGACAGGGAGCCGCAGTCCCCTAAACTTATATCGTAGTACGATAGAAACCGGCTGGCACCCGGACGCCTCACGGCACCGGCGACCAGCCCGAGGAGGCGTGCGATGAGCCTGCCACGCCGCGACCGGCGGACGCTGCGAGAGACCGCCCGCAGCCTGACCCAATCCGATCCCGGCCTGGCATCAATGCTGGCGCTGTTCA
>JBOHCO010001498.1:0-1846 GCA_050698895.1 Streptosporangiaceae bacterium | reverse complement strand
GGCCGGCGCGCGGCCGGGCGGGCGGCCGGGTCGCGTTCCCGGCGCTCCCCCCGCTGAGCTGGTCGGCGCTGGCCGCCATCGGCTCGCTGGTCTCGGTGGTCGTCATCGGCGCCTGGTACCTGCTCGGCCACCACCAGGGCAGCACCGCGGGCTCACGGCACCGCGCGCTGCCGCCGCTGACCGCGCCCGGCTGCCGCGCGGCGGCCGGAAGGGCGCCCGCGCTGAGCCGGGTGGCCAGCCGCCGGGTCACGGTCGGCGGGCGGCCCTTCGCCACCCTGGAGACACCCGACCACCGGTTCGTCTTCGTCACGCTCGGCTCGAGCATCGCCGTGCTGCGCGACGGCCGGGTGCCCGTCCTGCTGGACACCATCCGCGTGCCCGGCGCGGCCAACGGCCTGGCCATCACCCCGGACGGCCGGTACCTGCTGGCCGCCGGCGGCCGGGGCGCGGTAGTCATCAGCGCGGCCAGGGCCGAGCGGGACGCCGCCGACCCGGTGCTGGGCCGGCTGGACAGCCCGCGCGGCGACCACGCGGTCAGCGTGCTGACCTCGCCGGACGGCCGGTTCACGTTCGTCACCTTGCAGGACACCACCGACATGGCCGTGTTCAGCCTGACCCGGGCGCTCAGCCGCGGCTTCGGGCCGTCGGACTTCGCGGGCTTCGTCCCCCTGGGCGTGCAGCCGGTCGGCCTGGCCATCGCCCCGGACGGCAAGTGGCTGTACGCGACCAGCTTCCAGCGGTCGGCCGGGCCGATGCCGTCGCCGGGGATCCTGAGCGTGATCAGCCTGGCCGAGGCGGAGACCCGGCCCGCCCGCGCGGTGGTGGCGGTGGCCGGCGCCGGGTGCAGCCCGGCCCGGATCATCACCGACGGGACGACCGTCTGGGTCACGGCCAGGGACAGCGACACCCTGCTGGGTTACTCGGCGGCCCGGCTGCGCACCGACCCGGCCCGGGCCCTCGAGGCCGAGGTCCGGGTGGGCCGGGCGCCGATCGGCCTGACGTTCGCCGACGGCACCCGGCGGATCGTGGTGGCCGACTCGGACCTGAACGCCACGCCCGGCCAGCGGGCCGCCCTGTCCGTGGTCGGCGTCGCCGCGGCGCTGGCCCGGCGGCCCGCCCTGCTCGGCACGTTCCCGGCCGGGCCGCTTACCCGGCAGGTCGCGCTGGCCGACGGCGGGAAGATCGTGCTGGCCACCAGCGAGACATCCGGCCAGGTGCAGGTGATCGTGGTCCGCGACCTGCCCTAGGTGGCTGGTGTTAGCCGCGCAGGCCCAGTTCCGCCTGGGCCTCCTGCACCGAGCGCAGCACCCGCTCCGCGCCGCTGGCGCTGGCCAGGGCGGCCGCCTCGGTGAGCAGCGCCTCGGCATCGGCGCGCCGGCGGCGTCAGCCAGGCCGCTGGCGTCGCCGGTGAAGACGGCGCGGTCGTACAGCCGCCCGGCCTTCTCGATCCGCTCGTCCACGCGGTTCCCCTTCCATGCACGTCCGCAATTTACACACCAGTACGATCTGGGACTTGTGACGCAAACTGACGATCCCGGGTCGCGGGCCGTGACCTACCGGCAACTGCGCTTCGAGCCCCCGCCGGGAGCGCTTGACCTGGTACTGATCCGGCACGGCGAATCGGAGGCGTACCAGGACGGCAGGCCGTTCCCGCTGGTCGGCGGGCACGGCGACCCGCCGCTGTCGGCGCTCGGGATCGAGCAGGCCCGCCGGGTCTGTGCCCGGCTGGCCGCCGAGGACGTCGACGCCATCTACGTCACCACCCTGCGCCGGACCGCGCAGACCGCCGCCCCGCTGGCCGTGGCGCTGGGCCTGCCGGTCCAGATGGAGGCCCGGCTCCGCGAGG
>JBOHCO010001497.1:0-2718 GCA_050698895.1 Streptosporangiaceae bacterium | reverse complement strand
CGACGTGGGTGACCTGGCCGCCCCGACCGGCGGCCGCCGGCGCGGCCGCGCCGTCCGGGGTGAAGTCCAGCAGCACGCCGCGGGCCGGGCGGAGCAGCTCGGCGACCCTGGTGCGGCCCTCCGGGGCGGCGACGGCCAGGTCGGGCGCCAGGCGGCCGACCAGCGGGTGCGGCCACGCGCCATTGCCGGGCATCGGGTAGCGCACGTCGGACCCCTCGATCAGCTCGCCGACGTGCCGCAGCGGCTCGTCAAAGCGCAGCAGCTCGCCGATGAGCTCGCGCAGCGCGGCGGCCGCCTCGTCGCGGCCGGACAGGGCCTTCTGCACCCGGCTCTGCATGATGGCCCGGCGGCCGGCCAGGTGCCGCTCGTCGTGGTAGCTGTCCAGCAGGCCGTCCGGGGCCTGCCCGCGGACCTGGGCGGCCAGCTTCCAGCCCAGGTTGACCGCGTCCAGCAGCGCGGTGTTCAGCGAGCCGCCCAGCCCGAGCAGGTGCGCGGCGTCGCCCGCCAGCAGCACCCGGCCGGCCCGGTAGCGGTCCGCCTGGCGGCTGTTGCCCACGGTCCTGGTCAGCCGCTGCGGCTCGGACATGGGCAGCTCGGCCCCGAGCACCCGGCGGACGCTGGCGCTGAGCTCGTCCAGGGTCATCGGGCCGTCCTCACGGTCCTCCCGGTCACCTGGCGTGCCGTTCTCCTCGCTGGTGTGGACGATGTACAGGCCGCGCGGGGCGCTTTTGTCCAGGGCGGCCACGGGCGCGATGGAGTAGCCGCCGCGCGGCGTGCTGTGCCGCTGGATGGGCGTGATCCGGCCGAAGCCCGGCACGTCGATCTCGCCGGTGCCGGGAACGATCAGCTCGGCCGGCAGCCGGACCCGGCCGATCCGGGACAGCTCGGACGAGGTGACGCCGGGAAACCCGATGCCGGCCTGCTTGCGAACCAGGCTGTGGGCGCCGTCGCAGCCGACCAGGTAGCGGGCGCGCAGCTGACCGGGGCCGCCCGCGCCGCGCAGGTCCAGCGTGACACCGTCGTCGTCCTGGGCCAGGCCGGCCAGTTCCTGCTCGCGTCGCAGGCTGCCGCCCAGCTCGGCCACGCGGTCGCCGAGCAGGCGCTCCAGCCGCCGCTGCGGGATGGCCAGGATGTGCAGCGGGCTGGTGCCCAGCCGGGCCAGGTCCAGCTCCAGCTGGCCGAAACCGAAGCGCGGAACGGGCCCGGCGAAGGTGGCCTCGGCCCGGAACCGGTCCAGCAGCCCCCGGTAGTCCAGCGTCGGCACGATCTGCCCGATCAGCCCGTTGCCCTTGGGCACCGGGCTGATCTCCGGCAGCCGGTCCAGCACCACCGGCTGCACTCCGGCCAGCAACAGCTCGCTGGCCAGCATCAGCCCGGTCGGGCCGGCACCCGCGATTACCACGTCGGCTTGCGTCATGCCCTCACTGTGGGCCTTCCCCCTTGGTCAAGGTCAACCTGGTCATGGTCAACCTGATCAAGGTCAACCGGCTCACTGGGCCCGCGAGCCGGATTTCGTCGGCGGCCCCTCGTAGAATCGCGGCGTGCTCCCCCAAACCGGGCCCGCGCCGGATGATCCGGCCGGCCTCAGTGCCGCAAACGACGGCGAAGCGGCGCAGGCGCTGCGCCGGGTGTTCGGCTACGACTCCTTCCGGGGAGAGCAGCAGGACATCATCGAGCACGTCATCGGCGGCGGCGACGCGCTGGTGCTGATGCCCACCGGCGGCGGCAAGTCGCTGTGCTACCAGATCCCGGCCCTGGTCCGGCCCGGCACCGGCGTGGTCATCTCGCCGCTGATCGCGCTGATGCAGGACCAGGTGGACGCGATGCGGGCGCTGGGCGTGCGGGCCGACTTCCTGAACTCGACCCAGGATCCCGGCCAGCGCCGGCTGGTCGAGGCCGAGTTCCTGGCCGGCGAGCTGGACCTGCTCTACCTGGCCCCGGAGCGGCTGCGGGCCGAGTCCACGCTGCGCCTGCTGGACGGCGGCGACATCGCGCTGTTCGCCATCGACGAGGCGCACTGCGTGTCCCAGTGGGGGCACGACTTCCGGCCCGACTACCTGGCCCTGTCCGAGCTGCACGAGCGCTGGCCCGCGGTGCCGCGCATCGCGCTGACCGCCACGGCGACCGGGGCCACCCGGACCGAGATCGCGGAGCGGCTGAACCTGGGTGACGCCCGGCACTTCGTGGCCAGCTTCGACCGGCCGAACATCCGCTATCGCATCGGGCCCAAGGCCGAGCCGCTGCGCCAGCTGCTGGAGCTGCTGCGCACCGAGCACCCGGGGGACGCGGGCATCGTGTACTGCCTGTCCCGGGCCTCGGTGGAAAAGACAGCCGAGTTCCTGTCCGGCAACCAGATCACCGCGCTGCCGTACCACGCCGGGCTGGACTCGGTCACCCGCACCGCGCACCAGGCCCGGTTCCTGCGCGAGGACGGCCTGGTCATGGTGGCCACGATCGCGTTCGGCATGGGCATCGACAAGCCCGACGTGCGCTTCGTGGCCCACCTGGACCTGCCCAAGTCCGTGGAGGGCTACTACCAGGAGACCGGCCGGGCGGGCCGGGACGGGCTGCCCGCGACCGCCTGGCTCGCCTACGGCCTGGCCGACGTGGTGCTGCTGCGGCGGCTGATCGACCGCTCCGACGGCGACGCCGCGCACCGGCGCCGCCAGGCGGCGCACCTGGACGCGATGCTGGCGCTGTGCGAGACGCCCGGCTGCC
>JBOHCO010001496.1:0-1133 GCA_050698895.1 Streptosporangiaceae bacterium | reverse complement strand
GCTGGTGGCTGGGCCCAGGGCGTGGCCACCAGCCAGCTGGTGTCCACCGGCCAGCCGGTGGCGGTGTCCCAGGGGTTGGAGCCGCCGTCGGCGGCCAGGTAGACGACATTGCTGAAGTTGCGAATGTACCGGCCGGGGAATTCCGGCGACTGGAACGAGGTGCCCGTGCCGCTGTTGCCGGTGCCGGGGCAGAAGGTCGCGTCCATGGCGAACAGCGAACTGCCGTCGTTGGGTTGCAGGTGGAACTGGAAGTTCTGGTGGCGGAGATAGCTGCCGGGCTTGTTAATTGATTCGAACGAGACACAGCTGGGGTTGGCCAGGCCCGCTGCTTCCACGAACGTGGCGTCCTGCTTGTCGGTGCTCGAGCTGGCCGCCGTGACCGGCGCGACGACGACGAGGTCATCGGAGTCGTCGTGCTTGATGTAGCCCGAGCTGGCGCCGTTGTCGGTGGCCTGCAGCGAGACCAGGGGGCCCGGGTCCAGCGTGAAGGCGCGGTTGGCGGCACCGGGCGTGGGGTCGTTGGTGACCGAGAAATCCGCGCAGTTGCTGTCGGTGTCGTTGCCGTCGGGCAGGCGGACGTCGCTCGCGTTGCCGTTGGCCGCGACGGGCGAGGGCGCGAAGCAGCCGTCCTGCCCGGTCCCGGACGCGCCCTGGTAGCCCTCGGCGGCCGGCGGGTCGACGATTTCTCCGTAGTTGAGGCTGTCCGCCACCAGGCCCCTGGCGTCGCGCAGCACCATCCTGCCGGCGCTCATGGACAGGGCCGGGCCGCCGAACCACTGGTCGGGTGCCGGTGACCCCTGGTAGCCCGCGGTCGTGACCGCGGAGTCGACCACCGGGTCGTTGATCGGGTGGCTGTGGTTGAGGGGACGGTCGAGGGTGATGCTGCTGCCCAGCGCCTGCACGGGCTCGTTGCTCGAGTGCGCGAAGCGCGTCGCCGGGGTGAAGGTGATGCCGGTGCCCCGGTCGCTGAAGGGCAGGTTGGACGCGTGGTCGAACTTCAGCTGGGTGGTCAGGGTGAGGCCGGTGCCGCTGGCGCCGGAGGTACCCACCGAGGCGACGGTGACGTCCTCGGTCCGCTGGCCGATGTCGAGCCGGATGGTGTCGCCGGCGGTGATGTCGCTGGTCGAGAAGAC
>JBOHCO010001495.1:0-5708 GCA_050698895.1 Streptosporangiaceae bacterium | reverse complement strand
TTCCTGGACGCGCTGTGCGCGCGCACCGGCCGCCAGGCGCAAAGCACCGACGTGCTGGCCCTGGCGACGCCGCGGCCCGGTCAGCCGGACATCGACCTCACGCCCCTGGCCGGCTCGGCTGATGACGCCATCCACCCTCGGCTGGCCCGGGCCCACCGGTACCGCGACGACGTGCGGGCCTGGCAGGCCGACGGGGGCATCGTGATGCTCGGCCGCGGGGTCGGCATCGATGAAGATGACCGCGTGCGCGGTGAAGGCGATGACGCCTGCGGCGCGTGGCGATGGCTGAGCGGCGAGTATCGTCACCCCGCCGTCCGTAGGCGGATAACGGCCCTCGGCGGCCTGGCCGAGGATGTCCGCCAGCGACTGACCCACCCGTCCTCCCACCCAACCCGCCCCCGGGCCCGGAGACGGTGAACCCGGAGGCGGTGAACCCGGAGGCGGTGAATTAGTGCGGCGTGGCCCGCGCCGCCACGATATCCGGCCGCACGCGGTGGCCGTCCGTGCCGCCGACCTTGGTGCCGCGCTGGAACCCGCCGAACAGGATCGACAGGACGAGCAGCACCAGCAGGAGGGTCAGGACCCACAGCAAGCAGCCCATGATCCGGCGATTGCGCCGCCGGCGCCAGGGCCACTGCCACGGCCCGCGGGGGGCCTCGCTGGCCGCCCGCTGCCGCGCCGCGGACAGTCGTGCCGCCGCGGACAGTCGTGCCGCTGGTGACAGTCGTGCCGTTGGTGACAGTCGTGCCGCTGATGACAGTCGTGCCGCGGACAGCCGCGGCCTGCCGTAGCGCCCGGTCATTGTGGCCTCCGCCGCCGTGAGGGGTCATCTCCGCTGAGTAGGTGCCATTCTTCGCGGTCGGCAAACCTGGCCCGATGAATTGTCGCGGCCTCCCCGGGTAACTGGGCCCTGCTGATCGCGGCATCGCGCTCATCAGCGACGTGCCTCAGGGACGGAGAAATGGCATGATGCGCATTCCGGGGAGCGGGCTGACCGGGCGGCTGGCCGGGGTGGCGGCCGTCGTCGTGGCCGCGGCCGTGCTGCTGCTCGTCCTGTCGGTCGTGCATGTCCTGCCCACGCTGCGCAACCCGTTCACCGAGACCACGACCGAGCGCAGCGGCCCGGTCGTGCTCAAGTCGATCACCGAGCTGAGCCGGTACGAGGCGGCCAGCGGCTCATTCCAGGTGGTCGTGGACCTGACCAAGTCCACGTCGTTCCTGCCGTCCTTCATCGCGGGCAGCCAGACGCTGTTCGTGGGCGACGGCACCGACATCGCCTACGTCGACTTCTCCGGGCTCAAGGGCCCGGACCTGCTGGTCTCGCGCAACCGGACCGCGGTGACCGTGAGCCTGCCCCAGCCCCAGCTCGAGCCGGCCGTGCTGAACACCAAGCAGTCCTACGTCTTCGCGCAGCAGCAGGGCCTGGTCAACCGGCTGGACAACTTCTTCGGCGGCAACCCCAACAGCCAGCAGGCCGTCTACATCTCCGCCCAGCGGCACATCGAGGCCGCGGCCCGGCGCAGCCCGCTGCTGGCCAACGCGCGACAGAACACCCAGGCCATGCTGACCGGGATGCTCGGCGCGCTGGGCTTCCGGCACATCACCGTCAAGTGGGCCTGACCCGAAGGCGGGCCTGACCCCTGGGCGGTCAGCGGAAGGCCGAGATGCCGGTGAGGGCCTGGCCCAGGGTCAGCGCGTGGATCTCCTCGGTGCCCTCGTAGGTCAGCACCGACTCCAGGTTGGCCGCGTGCCGGATCACCGGGTACTCCAGCGTCACGCCGTTGGCGCCCAGGATCGTGCGAGCCTGGCGGGCGATCTCGATGGCCGTCCTGACGTTGCTCATCTTGGCCAGGCTGACCTGCTGCGGGGTGATGGTGCCCGCGGCCTTGAGGCGGCCCAGGTGCAGCGCCAGCAGCTGCGCGCGCTGCAGGTCGGCCAGCATCCAGGCCAGCTTGCCCTGGGTGAGCTGGAAGCCGCCGATCTTGCGGCCGAACTGCTCGCGGGTGCGGGCGTAGTCGGCCGCGGCTTCCAGGCATGACCGGGCCGCACCGGTCGACCCCCAGGCGATGCCGTACCGCGCCTCGCTCAGGCAGGACAGCGGGCCCTTGAGCCCGGACACCCCCGGCAGCACTGCCTCAGCCGGCAGCCGCACGTCGTCCAGGTGCAGCTCCGAGGTGACGGAGGCGCGCAGGGAGAGCTTCTTGTGGATGTTGCGGGCCGAGAATCCCTTCGCCGTGCGCGGGACCAGGAAACCGCGGATGTCTGCCTCCGTCGACGCCCACACCACGGCAATGTCGGCCACCGACCCATTGGTGATCCACATCTTGGTGCCGTTCAGCACCCAGTCACCATTGTTAATGGTCGCGGTCGTGATCATGGTCGACGGGTCGCTGCCGTGGTCGGGCTCGGTCAGCCCGAAGCAGCCAACGGCCTCGCCCGCGGCCATGCGCGGCAGCCACTCCTGCTTCTGCTCCTCGGACCCGAATTTCCAGATCGGGAACATGGCCAGCGAGCCCTGGACCGAGACCAGGCTGCGCAGCCCGGAGTCGGCCGCCTCCAGCTCGCGGCAGGCGACGCCGTAGGCGATCGGGCCCATGCCCGCGCAGCCGTAGCCGGTCAGGTGCATGCCCAGCAGGCCGAGCCGGCCAAGCTCCGGGGCCAGGTCCTGGGGGAGCGTCCCGGCCTCGAACCAGTCGGCGATGTGCGGCATGATGCGCTTGGCGGCGAAGTCGCGGACCGTGTCGCGGACGAGTCGCTCCTCCTCGCTGAGTTCGTCGTCGACGCGAAGCAGGTCGACTGCGGCGGCGGGGTCGGTGGTGCGCGGCATGGCACGTCCTCTCTGCGGCGCCCGGGCTGCGGGCTCGCCGCTAGCGTAAGACGTGCTGACCGGCGGGGGCAGCCCCGAGGGTCCCGGGGGGAGCATCATGGACCTATGAACGACACGGGTAGCAAGAGGCTTGAGCGCAAGCGGGAAGGCCGGATGCTGGCGGGCGTGTGCGTCGGCGTCGGCGACTATTTCGGGATTGACGCCAACATCGTCCGCCTGGTGTTCGCCATCGCCTGCTTCTTCGGGTTCATGGGCGCGCTGGTGTACCTGGTGGCCTGGGCGGTCCTGCCCGAGGAGGACGAGAAGGAGTCGATCGTCGAGCACCTGGTCAACAAGAACCGCTAGGCGCACCCGGCCGTCGCGCCCGGCGGCCTGAGGCCGGGCGGGCAGGCCGGGGACCGGGGGGAGCGGATGAAGATCGGGCTGCACGCGCTGGGCATCGGCACGGGGGCCCAGCCAGGGGTTATCGCCGCCGTCGGCCGGGCTGCCGAGGCGGCCGGCTTCGCCACGCTCTGGGCCGGCGAGCACGTGATCATGGTCGACGAGCCCGCGTCCCGGTACCCGTACGCCAGCGACGGCCAGATCGCCGTGCCCGCCGCCGCGGACTGGCTTGACCCCCTGCTCGCCCTCACCTACGCGGCCGCCGTCACCACCCGGATCGGCCTGGCCACCGGCATCCTGCTGCTGCCCGAGCACAACCCGCTGATCGTCGCCAAGCAGGCCGCCAGCCTCGACCTGCTGTCCGGCGGGCGGTTCAGCCTCGGCGCCGGCATCGGCTGGTCCGCTGAGGAGTACGCCGCCCTGGGCGTACCGTTCGCCCGGCGCGGTGCCCGGCTGATCGAGTACCTGGCCGCCATGCGCCAGCTTTGGTGCTGCGACGTGGCCTCGTTCGAGGGTGAGTTCGTCCGGTTCCGCGATGTCCGGATCTACCCCAAGCCCGTCCGGGACCGGCGGATCCCGGTCATCCTGGGTGGCAACAGCGATTCCGCGCTGGACCGGGTCGCGGCCTGCGCCGACGGCTGGTACGGGTTCAATGTCGCGGCGGACTCGGTGGCCGGGCGTCTCGCCGCGCTGGCCGAGGCGGCTCGGGGGCGGGGCCGGGATCCGCGTTCGCTGCGTGTGGCCGTGGCGGTCCCGGATTGCGGGCCGGGTGACCTTTCTGAGCTGGCGGCGGCTGGGGTAGACGAGTTCGTTGTGGTCAGCGCGCCGCCTGCCGACCCGGCCGACGTGGCCGGCTGGATCGGCGACCTGGGCGCCCGCTGGGTGACGCCTGTTGGGTGACGGCGGCTGGGTGACCTCGGCTGGGTGACGGCGGCCCTGTGCTCACGCTGTGCGCTTTGCTGAGGGGGCCAGTTGTCCCCTATGCTGGAGCGCGTCCCCGACGGCGGACGCCACGGGCAAGGCGGGAACCGTCGAGCCCCCATCGTCTAGCGGCCTAGGACACCGCCCTTTCAAGGCGGCGGCACGGGTTCGAATCCCGTTGGGGGCACGGTACGCTGGCGCGAGCCAGTACACGCTAGGTCCTGTAGAGCAGCTCGGAGTGCTCGCCACCCTGTCAAGGTGGAGGTCGCGGGTTCAAATCCCGTCAGGACCGCTCGGGTCGGTTGCTGGGCCAGGGGCCCGCATGCTGATGGCCCGGCCAAGGTCAGGTAGCTCAGTTGGTACGAGCGTCCGCCTGAAAAGCGGAAGGTCGGCGGTTCGACCCCGCCCCTGACCACCGTCTCACTGGTGCCAGATCAGCCCTCTCACCTGCGATTACAGCAGGAAGAGAGGGATTTCGTGACCCTGAGCGCGCTCATCATCAAGTTCTCTGACCTGCGGAAACGCTCACGCGCGGATGCGTGCGATACCGCGGAACCGCAGGAAGAGAGAAAAACGATGACTGTCCCGCCATCACGGCCCCGGCGCCGCAAGCCGCTGGACGCCGGGCCGCTCGCCCCGGAGATCGGGTCGTTCCGGCTGTACCTGGCAGCCGAGGGCAAGGCGACTAAGACGGTTCGGACCTACACCGAGGCCGTTGCCTGGTTCGCCGCTGCCCACCTGATCCCCCGTGCCCGCTGTACGCGGTGGGAGGAGATCAGCGCGCATGACGTGCAGCGGTGGCTGGTGCACTTGCTGACCCGCTACAGCGACGCCTACGCCAGCAACCAGTTCCGGGCCCTGCAGCAGTTCTTCCGCTGGCTCGCCGAGGAGGAGCAGTTCCCGGACCCGATGGCCGGGCTGCGCGCCCCCCGGGTGAGCGAGAAGCTGGTGCCGGTGTTCACCAGCGAAGAACTATCCGCCCTGGAGAAGGCCTGCCAGGGCCGGGCGTTCGCCCAGCGGCGCGATGCCGCGATCATCGCGGTACTCACCGCGACCGGAGTCCGGGCCGGGGAGCTGGCCGGGATCTGTTATGACGCCGATCCCCGGCGCGGCGACGTTGACTTGTGGCGGCGGGAGATCACGGTGCGCGGCAAGGGCGGCCGGCCGCGGGTGGTGAGGATCGGGCATGAGGCCGCGCGCGCCCTGGACCGCTATATCCGGGTGCGGTCCGGGCACGCGCAGGCGTGGCGGCCGCAACTGTGGCTGGGAGTGAATAACCGCGGTCCGATGACCGCGAACGGGATCTACCAGATGATCGCCCGCCGCGGCGCCCAGGCCGGGGTGGATGCGTGGCCGCATCGGTTCCGGCACCACTTCAGCCACACCTGGCTCGACCGGGGTGGCGCCGAGGGGGACCTGATGGAGCTGAACGGCTGGTCCTCGCCGCAGATGCTGCGCCGCTACGGCGCCAGCGCCCGCAGCGCCCGCGCCCGGCGCACCTACGACCGCATCATGAGCGATAACCCATGACCTACTCCCCCCGGCGCTCTGCCTCAACTGCGATATCAGGCCCTTGGAC
>JBOHCO010001494.1:0-9842 GCA_050698895.1 Streptosporangiaceae bacterium | reverse complement strand
GTTGATCAGATGTGGGGGCGCGAGGTGAGCTACTAGTGAGAGAAGACGACCTCGCAGCCGTATGGGCCCGGTCCCTGGATGACCTGGGCGACATGCAGATCGAGCCGCACCAGCGCGCCTGGCTCCAGCTGACCCGGCCGCTGGGCCTGGTCGAGAACACCGCGCTGATCGCCGCGCCGAATGATTTCGTCAAGGAGCAGCTCGAGACCCGGCTGCGAGCGCTGATCACCAATGCCCTGTCCCGCGAGCTGGAGCGCAGCATTCAGCTCGCGGTGACCGTGGATCCGAGCGCGACGGCGGCCATGGCGCCGCCCGCCCGGCGGCCGTCGCCCGAGGCGATGCCGGTCCCGGCGGCCGACGGCTCAGGCGGCCCTGGCCCGCATTCGGATCTGGCCGGCGACCAGCCGGCGGACCTGGCCGCCGGCCTTGATGACGGACCGGGCGCCGGGAGGCCGGGCTTGCTGCCGTCGGCCCGGCCCAGCCCGGAGGCCGCGCCGAGCGGGCCGTCCCTCGCCGGGCCGTCGGGAATCGGGGCCGGTAACTTCCGCGGTATCGATGGCTCCGGCGAGCACAGATCCCCGTCCGCCCTGCCGCGCCCTGGCGGGAACGGCGGGTCGACCGTGCCCCGCCCGGCCCAGGCCCGGCTGAACCCGAAGTACACGTTCGAGACGTTCGTCATCGGCTCCAGCAACCGGTTCGCCCACGCGGCCGCCGTCGCGGTCGCCGAGGCTCCGGCCAAGGCCTACAACCCGCTGTTCGTCTACGGCGACTCCGGGCTGGGCAAGACGCACCTGCTGCACGCCATCGGGCACTACGCGCAGAGCCTGTACCAGGGTCTGAAGGTCAGGTACGTGAGCTCGGAAGAGTTCACCAACGACTTCATCAACATGATCAGGGACGGCAAGCAGGACGGCTTCCGGCGCCGCTACCGCGACGTCGACGTGCTCCTGGTCGACGACATCCAGTTCCTGGAGAACAAGGAAGGAACTCAGGAAGAGTTCTTCCACACCTTTAACACCCTGCACAACGCCAGCAAGCAGATCGTGATCTCCAGCGACCGGGCGCCCAAGCGGCTGGTCACGCTGGAGGACCGGTTGCGCAGCCGGTTCGAGTGGGGCCTGCAGACCGACGTCCAGCCGCCCGAGCTCGAGACGCGCATCGCGATCCTGCGCAAGAAGGCGGTCACCGACCGGCTGAACGCCCCGCCCGAGGCGCTGGAGTACATCGCCAGCCGGATCTCCACCAACATCCGGGAGCTGGAGGGCGCGCTGATCCGGGTCACCGCGTTCGCCAGCCTCAACCGGCAGAGCGTCGACCTCCAGCTGGCCGAGTTCGTGCTCAAGGACCTCATCCCCGAGGCGCACGGCCCGGAGATCACGGCGGCCACGATCATGGGCCAGACCGCGTCGTACTTCGGCCTGTCCATCGACGACCTGTGCGGCACCTCGCGCTCGCGGGTGCTGGTGACCGCCCGCCAGATCGCCATGTACCTGTGCCGGGAGCTCACCGACCTGTCGCTGCCCAAGATCGGCCAGCAGTTCGGCGGGCGCGACCACACCACGGTCATGCACGCCGATCGGAAGATCCGCTCGCTGATGGCCGAGCGCCGGTCGATCTACAACCAGGTGACCGAGCTCACCAACCGGATCAAGCAGCAGGCCCTCTCAGGATGAGCACCAGCGCCATGAACTGCAGTTACTACTTTCAGCTCCCGATTGACTACAGAAATCGGTCGGATCGTGCATTCAGCGCACACAGGCTGTGGATGACGCTGTGGATGAGCTTGGGACAGGCGGCGGATAATCCCGCCCGGCCCGGGGGCAACTCGCAGATGTCCTGCGGACGACGGGCCGGTGTCCACACCCGCGCCACCGGCCGCCCCCGGGCTAACGGCACCCCTGTGGATTCCGGAAGCCGTGGTGACCTGGCCAGTTGCCAGATTTCCCCGGGATCCACCGACCCTATGACGACTACGTTCCTCTATCTATCAAGCAATCCACGTACCAAGCAGGCAAGCTCCTGCCCCGACACGGGAGGCAGCGTCAGGTGAAGATCGTCCTTGAGCGCGACGTGCTGGCTGAGGCAGTGGCCTGGACCGCGCGAGCGCTACCCAGCCGGCCGACCGTGCCGGTCCTGGCCGGCATCCAGATGCGCGCCGGCGCCGAGCTCACCTTCTCCAGCTTTGACTACGACGTATCGGCTCAGGCGACGGTGCCGGCCACCTCGGTGGACGAGGAAGGCTCGGCCCTGGTCTCCGGCCGCCTGCTGGCCGAGATCAGCCGCAGCCTGCCGGCCCGCCCGGTGACAATCACCGCGGACTCCGGCTCCGGCCGGGCCGTGCTCACCTGCGGCAGCGCCACGTTCAACCTGCTGACCATGCCGGAAGACGAGTACCCGTCGCTGCCGGAGATGCCGCCGGCCGCCGGGTCGGTGGGCAGCGACGCGTTCGCCACCGCGGTCAGCCAGGCGGCGATCGCGGCCGGCCGGGATGACACGCTGCCCGCGCTGACCGGGGTGCGGATCGAGATCGAGGGCGACACGCTCACGCTGATCTCGACCGATCGCTACCGGCTGGCGGTGCGGGAGCTGCGCTGGAACCCGCAGCGCCAGGACCAGTCCGCCGCGGTGCTGGTGCCCGCCCGTGCGCTGAGCGAGACGGCCCGGGCGCTGACCGCCGGGGCCGAGGTGTCCATCGCCCTGGCCCTGCCCGGCGATGAGGGCCAGGGCGGCGACGGCATGATCGGCTTCGAGGGCGCGGGCCGGCGCACCACGACCCGCCTGCTGGGCGGTGAGTTCCCCCGCTACCAGGCGCTGCTGCCCACCAACCTCCAGGTCACCGCCGAGCTGTCGACCAGCGTGCTGGCCGAAGCGGTCAAGCGGGTGGCCCTGGTGGCGGAGCGCAACACGGCGGTCCGGCTGTCGTTCAGCTCCGGCCAGCTCATGCTGGAGGCCGGCACCGGCGACGAGGCCCAGGCCCAGGAGATCCTGGAGGCCAGCTTCGAGGGCGACGAGCTGTCGATCGCGTTCAACCCGCAGTACCTGCTCGACGGCCTGACCGCGATCGACTCGGACACCGCCCGGATCTCGTTCACCGAGGCCGGAAAGCCCGCCCTGATCACCGGCAAGCCGGGCCCGGACGGCGCCCCGGACTACCGCTACCTGCTGATGCCGATCCGCCTGGGCAGCTAGCCCAGCGGCTAATCTCGGCGCTGTGTACCTGACCCGGCTGGCGCTGACCGACTTCCGCTGTTACGCGTCGGCCGACGTGCGGCTGGAGCCGGGCGTGACCACGTTCACCGGGGCCAACGGCCAGGGCAAGACCAACCTGGTCGAGGCGGCCTGCTACGCGGCCACGTTCGCCAGCCACCGGGTGGCGGCCGACGCGCCGCTGATCCGCCGCGGCGCCGACCGGGCCATCATCCGGGCCGCGATCACCGGCGGCGGCCGGGACAACCTGGTGGAGATCGAGGTCAATCCGGGCCGGGCCAACCGGGTCCGGCTGAACCGGGCGCCGGTCCCGCGGCCGCGCGAGGTGCTCGGCGTGCTGCGCTGCGTCCTGTTCGCGCCCGAGGACCTGGCCATCGTCAAGGGCGACCCGGACCAGCGGCGGCGGTACCTGGATGACCTCCTGGTCGCCACCCGGCCCCGGTACGCCGGCGTCCGGTCGGACTACGAGCGGGTGGTGCGGCAGCGGACGGCGCTGCTGAAGTCGGCCCGGGCCAGGGGCGGCGGGGTGCCCCGCGGGCTCGAGGTGTGGGACGACCAGCTCGTCGCGGCCGGGGTGGAGCTCACCGCGGGGCGGCTGGAGCTGGTGCAGGCGATCCGCCCCCTGGTCGCCCGGGCCTACAGCGCCGTGTCCGGAGCGGCGGGCGATACCGGGCTGAGGTACCGCCAGGTGTTTCGGAGCGATGACGAGCCCGAGCCGGAACGGGAGAAGCTGGCCAACGACATGCGGGCGGCGCTCGCCGACAGCCGCCGGGCCGAGCTGGACCGGGCGGTATGCCTGGTCGGCCCGCACCGGGACGAGCTGGAGCTGAGCATCGGGGGGCTGCCCGCGCGCGGCTACGCCAGCCACGGGGAGTCCTGGTCGATGGCGCTGGCGCTGCGGCTGGCCGCCTTCGAGGTGCAGCGGGCCGACGGCGAGGATCCGGTGCTGATCCTGGACGACGTGTTCGCCGAGCTGGACGTCGGCCGGCGGGGCCGGCTGGCCGAGCTGGTGGCCGGGGCCGACCAGGTGCTGGTGACCGCGGCGGTGGGCGCGGATGTCCCGACAGAACTGTCCGGTCGCCGGTTCTCGGTGGCCGACGGGGTGATCAGCGGGCTTACCGACGGGGATATCGACGGGGATATCGACGAGGATATCGACGGGGTGAGCACCGGTGAGTGACGCCGGACGTGACGCGGGCGGCCGGGATGCCGCGGACCGGTCCCGGCGAGCCCGCGAGGCCCTGGCCGCGGTCAAGGCCGACGCCCTGGCCAGGGGGAACTTCCCGGCCAGGCCGGCCAGGACGCCGGCGCCCGAGTCGCCGGGCCGCCGGGAGCGCCAGGAAGATCCGCTGGCGCTGACCTCGGCCATCAACGGGCTCATCAGCGAGCAGGGCTGGGAGCTGGCCGCTGCCACCGGTGCGCTGTTCGGCCACTGGGCCCAGATCGTCGGCCCCGACCTGGCCAACCACACCAAGCCCGAGTCGCTGATCGACGGCGAGCTGACCGTCACGGCCGACTCCACCGCCTGGGCCACGCAATTGCGCCTGCTGGCCGGCCAGCTGGTCCACCGGCTGAACGTGGAGCTGGGCGACGGCGCCGTGCGCCGGGTCAAGGTGCGCGGTCCGGCCAGCGCTCAGCGCCGTCCGGGGGAATGGCGGGTGCGCGGCGGGCGTGGCCCCAGGGATACCTACGGGTAGCCACGCCGCGCGGACTCGTGGCTAACGGCTGAGCAAGGTGGTTCGCCCAGGTAAAATGAACCGTAAGCGGGATGCGCACCTGGGCCGTCGCAGGGGGGAATCGCGGCAGCCTGGTGTCTGCCTGTTCCAGGAGGAGCTTCAGCTTTGTCGTATGACGCGCGTTCGATCACGGTTCTGGAGGGTCTCGAGGCTGTCCGCAGGCGCCCCGGGATGTACATCGGCTCGACCGGTGAGCGCGGACTGCACCATCTGGTCCAGGAAGTTGTCGATAACGCCGTTGATGAGGCGCTGGCGGGCTTCTGCGACCACATCGAGGTCACGCTGCTGGCCGACGGCGGCGTCCGCGTCGTGGACAACGGCCGCGGCATCCCCATCGACGAGCATCCGGTGGAGAAGCGGCCGGCCGTCGAGGTGGTCCTGACCACGCTGCACGCCGGCGGCAAGTTCGACAGCCAGTCCTACGCGGTCTCCGGCGGCCTTCACGGCGTCGGCGTCTCGGTCGTGAACGCGCTGTCCCGCCGCCTCGACGTGGAGATCCGAAAGGACGGTTATGTCTGGCGGCAGTCCTACGCCGTCAGCGAGCCGATGGGCCCGCTCCAGCGCGGAGATCCCTCGGACGAGACCGGCACGATCATCACATTCTGGCCAGACCCGGACATCTTCGAGACGACGGAGTGGTCGTTCGAGATCCTGGCCCGCCGGCTTCAGGAAATGGCCTTCCTCAACCGCGGCCTGGCCATCTCGCTGACCGACGAGCGGCCCGGGCACCGCAACGGCGAGCCGCACGTGGCCAGCTACAGGTACGAGGGCGGCATCGCCGACTTCGTGCGCTACCTCAACGCATCCAAGGACCCGGTCCACGAGTCGGTGATCGAGTTCGGCGACGAGGACGAGGGCATCGCGGCCGAGGTCGCGATGCAGTGGACCGGCGCGTTCTCGGAGTCCGTGCACACCTTCGCCAACACCATCAACACGGCCGAGGGCGGCACGCACGAGGAGGGCTTCCGGGCGGCGCTGACCAACATCGTCAACAACTACGCCCGCGAGCAGAAGCTGGTCCGCGAGAAGGAAGAGCGGCTCACCGGGGACGACGTCCGCGAGGGCCTGACGGCCATCATCCACGTCAAGCTGTCCGAGCCGCAGTTCGAGGGCCAGACCAAGACCAAGCTCGGCAACACCGAGGCCCGGTCGTTCGTCCAGCGGGTCTGCAACGACCATCTGCGGGCCTGGTTCGAGCGCAACCCCGGCGAGGCCAAGGCCGTGGTTATCAAGGCCTCGCAGGCCGCCCGGGCCCGGATCGCGGCCCGCCAGGCCCGTGACCTGACCCGCAAGGGCCTGATGACGGGCTCGGGCCTGCCCGGCAAGCTGTCGGACTGCCAGTCCACCGATCCCGCCCAGTGCGAGATCTACGTGGTCGAGGGCGACTCGGCCGGCGGCTCGGCCAAGGGCGGCCGGGACCCGCAGTTCCAGGCCATCCTGCCCATCCGCGGCAAGATCCTGAACGTGGAGAAGGCCCGGATCGACCGGGTGCTCAAGAACAACGAGGTCCAGTCGCTGATCACCGCGCTGGGCACGGGTGTCCACGACGACTTCGACATCAACAAGCTGCGCTACCACCGCATCATCCTGATGGCCGACGCCGACGTGGACGGCCAGCACATCGCCACGCTGCTGCTGACGCTGCTGTTCCGGTTCATGAAGCCGCTGATCGAGGCCGGCCACGTCTACCTGGCCCAGCCCCCGCTCTACAAGATCAAGTGGGAAGGCCGGACCATGCCGCCCGGCTACGCCTACTCCGACCGGGAGCGGGACTCGGTGATCGAGGCAGGCATCGCCGACGGGCGCCGGGACCCGCGGCCGCGCGACGGCATCCAGCGGTTCAAGGGCCTGGGCGAGATGAACGCCAGGGAGCTGTGGGAGACCACCATGGACCCGGCCCGCCGCGTGCTGCGGCAGATCACGCTGGACGACGCGGCTCAGGCCGACGAGCTGTTCAGCGTCCTGATGGGCGAGGACGTGGAGGCTCGCCGCGCCTTCATCCAGCGCAACGCCAAGGATGTCCGTTTCCTGGACATCTAGGCCGCCGCGCGGGGTGCCCGGGTTCCGGGCACCTAGCTTGGATCGATAAAGGGGATTGAACAGTGCCCGACGTGAGCACGCCTGACGCTCCTTCTGGGGGGCACCGGACCGAGCCGGTCGACATCCAGGTCGAGATGCAGCGCAGCTACATCGACTACGCGATGTCCGTCATCGTCGGACGCGCGCTGCCTGACGTCCGCGACGGCCTCAAGCCGGTGCACGTCCGCATCCTGTACGCGATGTACGACGGCGGGTTCCGGCCCGAGCGCGGGTACTCCAAGTGCGCCCGCGTCGTCGGCGACGTCATGGGCGTCTACCATCCGCACGGCGACAGCGCCATCTACGACGCGCTCGTCCGCATGGCCCAGCCCTGGGCCATGCGGCTGCCGCTCATCGACCCCCAGGGCAACTTCGGCTCCCGCGGCGACGACCCGCCCGCGGCCATGCGGTACACCGAGTGCCGCCTGCACCCGCTGGCCATGGAGATGCTGCGGGACATCGACAAGGACACCGTCAACTTCCGGCCCAACTACGACGGCCGGTCCGCCGAGCCCGTCGTGCTGCCCGCCCGGTTCCCCAACCTGCTGGTCAACGGCTCGGAGGGGATCGCGGTCGGCATGGCGACCAAGATCCCGCCGCACAACCTGCGCGAGGTGGCCTCCGGGGCCCAGTGGTACCTGGACAACTTCGAGGCCACCGACGAGGAACTGCTTGACGCGCTCATGGAGCGCGTCAAGGGCCCCGACTTCCCCACCCACGCCCAGATCGTCGGCCGCCGGGGCATCCGCGACGCCTACACCACCGGCCGCGGGTCGATCACCATGCGCGCCGTGGTCGAGGTGGAAGAGGACCGCAAGGGCCGCACCAACCTGGTCGTCACCGAGCTGCCCTACCAGGTCAACCCGGAGAACGTCGCGAAGAAGGTCGCCGAGCTGGCCAAGGAGGGCCGGGTCAGCGGCATCGCCGACGTCCGGGACGAGACCAGCGACCGGACCGGCCAGCGCCTGGTGATCGTCCTCAAGCGGGACGCCGTGGCCAAGGTCGTGCTGAACAACCTGTACAAGCACACCCAGCTTCAGGACACCTTCGGCGCCAACATGCTGGCCCTGGTCGACGGCGTGCCGCGGACCCTGCGGCTGGACCAGATGATCCGGTACTGGGTGGCCCACCAGATCGAGGTCATCGTCCGGCGCACCCGCTTCCTGCTGCGCAAGGCCCAGGAGCGGGCCCACATCCTGAGCGCGCTGCTCAAGGCCATCGACCAGATCGACGCCGTGATCGCGCTGATCCGGGCCAGCGAGTCGGCCAACGCGGCCCAGCAGGGCCTGATGGGCCTGCTGGACATCGACGAGATCCAGGCCCGCGCCATCCTCGACATGCAGCTGCGCCGGCTGGCCGCCCTCGAGCGGCAGCAGCTCCTCGACGAGTACGAGAGCCTGATGGCGCAGATCAAGGACTACGAGGAGATCCTGGCCTCGCCCGAGCGGCAACGGCAGATCGTCGGCACCGAGCTGGGCGAGATCGCGGACAAGTTCGGCGACGACCGGCGGACCGAGATCATCGCCTACGACGGCGACATGTCCATCGAGGACCTCATCGCCGAAGAGGACGTGGTCGTCACGATTACCCGCGGCGGCTACGCCAAGCGGACCAAGGTCGACCAGTACCGGGCCCAGCGCCGCGGCGGCAAGGGCGTGCGCGGCGCGCAGCTGCGGACCGACGACATCGTCGATCACTTCTTCGTGACCTCCACCCACCACTGGATCTTGTTCTTCACCAACAAGGGCCGGGTGTACCGGGCCAAGTCCTACGAGCTGCCCGACGCCGCGCGGGACGCCCGCGGGCAGCACGTGGCCAACCTGCTGGCCTTCCAGCCCGACGAGCGGATCGCCCAGGTGCTGGCGCTGCGCGACTACACCGTCGCGCCGTACCTGGTCCTGGCCACCAGCTCCGGGCTGGTGAAGAAGTCGCGGCTGACCGACTTCGACTCCCCGCGCTCGGGCGGCATCATCGCCATCAACCTCATGCGCGACGACGATGAGGTGATCGCCGCCGAGCTGATCTCGCCGGACGAGGACCTCCTGCTGGTCAGCAAGCACGCCCAGTCGATCAGGTTCCACGCCGACGACGAGGCGCTGCGGCCCATGGGCCGGGCCACCTCCGGCGTGATCGGCATGCGGTTCACCGACGGCGACCAGCTGCTCGGCATGTACGTCGCCCGGGAGGGCGCCGACGTCCTGGTCGCCACCGGCGGCGGGTACGCCAAGCGGACCCCCGTGGACCAGTACCCGGTCCAGGGCCGGGGCGGCCGCGGCGTGCTGACCGCCCGCATCGTGGACAACCGCGGCGAGCTGGTCGGCGCCCTGATGGTGCACCCCGAGGACGAGGTCTTCGCGATCACCTCGGCCGGCGGCGTCATCCGGACCGCGGCGGCCGAGATCAAGCTGTCCGGCCGGCAGACCATGGGCGTGCGCCTGGTCAACCTGGCCAACGGACAGACCTTGGTAGCTATCGCCAGGAACGCGGAGACAAACGGTAACCTCGGCGGTGAGGATCCGGAGCAGGCCGAGGCCAGCGCCGACCTCGTCGACGCTGACCTGGCCGGCGCCGACCTTGCTGACCATGACACCGAGAGTGATGACCCTGCCCCCGCGGTCGCGGGCGACGACGGTCAGGAGCCCGAGGCAGACTGATTCACCGTGTATTGTGCAGGTACGTGCTGTATGCGGGCTTGTGCACGCGGGGAACGTAAGGATCTGGTCACGTGTAGACGTCGTGACCCACAAGACGCAACGAACTACCGCATTCGGGCGTCTTAACTAGTGTCACCGCAGAAGGCGGCAAGCAGAACCCACGTCC
>JBOHCO010001493.1:0-3261 GCA_050698895.1 Streptosporangiaceae bacterium | reverse complement strand
GCGCACGGGATCATCCCGGTCACCTACGGCGACGGGGTGGCCGACCGGATCCGGCAGGCGGCCGGCCCGGTCACCGCGTTCATCGATACCTACGGCCCGGACTACGTGGAGCTGGCCCTGGAACTGGGCGTCGAGCCCGCGCGCATCGACACGATCGCCGACTTCGCCGCCATCGAGAAATACGGCGCCAAGGGCGAGGGGAGTGCGGCGGGCTCCAGCGCGGCCATCCTGGCCGAGCTGGCGGGCCTGGTCGCGGCCGGGGACCTGGAGGTCCCGATCGCCGCGACGTTCCCGCTGGACCAGGTGCAGGACGCCTTCCGGCGGCTGGAGCCGGGCCACATCCGCGGCAAGATCGTCCTCATCCCCTGACGGCGGCCAGGCCCTCGCGGAGGTAGGGGGTGGTGTTGCGCCAGGCCCGGGCGACGTACTCATCTTTCTCGCCGACCGGCGCGACGTAGCGCAGGGCGCTCTCGGCCGCGTCGACACCCTCGAGGCGGGCGAGGACCCAGGCGGCGAGGTACGGCGGGCCTGGGAAGCCTGCGCGCAACGCTGGGGGAGGTCAGGCAGACCGTCGAAGCGGACGCCTTCCGGTAGCGCTCACCGGTCGCCGCCAGGGGCGAGCGTCCAGCCAGCGCCCTCAGGCCCGCCGGGCCCGGAGATGGGCCCGCTCGCCCTGCGGCCCGAACAGGCTGAGCAGCTCGGCCGGGTCATCGCCGACGCTGCTGAACCAGTGCGGGACCCGGGTGTCGAACTCGGCCGCCTCGCCCGGCCTGAGGATGATGTCCCGGTCGCCGAGCACCAGCCGGAGCCGGCCATCCAGGATGTAGAGCCACTCGTAGCCCTCATGGGTCTTCAGATCGGGCTCCTCCCCCCGGCTGGGGATCAGCAGCTTGAACGCCTGCACGCCGCCCGCCCGCCGGGTGAGCGGGATCACCGTCTGGCCGTGCCAGGTGACCGGGCGCAGGTGCACCCGCGGATCGCCGGTCTGCGGGCCGCCGACCAGGTCGTCGAGCTGCACGCCGTAGGCGCGGGCCAGCGGCAGCAGCAGCTCCAGGGTCGGCCGTCGCTGACCGCTCTCCAGCCGCGACAGCGTGCTCACCGAGATCCCGGTCGACTCGGCCAGCGCGGCCAGCGTTATGTCGCGCTGCTGCCGGAGCGCCCGCAGCCGCGGGCCGACCGTGGCCAGCACGCTGCCCAGTTCATCATCCATATTCACCGTCCATGCGGCCTAGTTTGCCATCTCGGCAAGCTTCCTTGCCGTTCGGCTGGGGTATGGGCATCCTGCTGCTGGGAGGTGCTGATGACAATGGAAACCACAACCATGAGCGGGCACGACACCCGTCGCGCCGATGTCGCGGTGATCGGCGGCGGCGCGGCCGGGCTGAGCGCCGCGGTGGCGCACGGCCGGGCGCGCCGGACGGTGATCGTGCTGGACGACGGCTCGCCGCGCAACGCACCCGCCGACGGCGTGCACAACTACCTGACCCGCGACGGCATGTCCCCGGCCGAGCTGCTGACGGCCGGCCGCAAGGAGGCCGAGCAGTACGGCGCCCTGATCCTGCGGACTGAGGCCATGGCGGCCCGGCGGGCCGACGACGGCTTCGAGGTCACCACCGGGGATGGGGAGACGGTCCTGGCCCGGCGGCTGATCGTGACCACCGGCCTGACCGACGAGCTGCCGGAGGTGCCGGGGCTGCGCGAGCTCTGGGGCCGCGACGTGGTGCACTGCCCGTACTGCCACGGCTGGGAGGTCGCCGGCCGGGCCATCGGCGTGCTGGGCAGCGGGCCGCTGGCCGTGCACCAGGCGCTGCTGTTCCGGCAGTGGACGGACGACCTGGTGCTGTTCACCCACACCGCGCCCCGGCTCACCCCCGAGCAGGCCGAGCAGCTCGCTGCCCGCGACATCCGTGTCGTGACCGGGCAGGTAGAGCGGCTGGAGACGGCCGGCGGCCGGCTGACCGGAGTGCGCGTGAACGACGGCTGTTATATCGCTCGTTCTGTGCTCGTGGTCGGACCGCGGATGGTGGCCCGCTCGGCCGTGCTGAGCGGCCTGGGCCTGCGGCCCGTCCCGCATCCGCTCGGCGCGGCGGCGGGCGAGTTCATCGAATCCGACCCGACCGGCCTGACCGCGGTGCCCGGCATCTGGGTGGCCGGCAACATGACCGACCTCCAGGCCCAGGTCATCACGGCCGCGGCCCAGGGGCTGTCCGCGGCCGCCGCGGTCAACTGGGACCTGGTTACGGAGGAGACCCAGCGAGCCGTAGCCGCCCGCGCCCGCTGACCGGCTGACTCCAGCGCACGCGGGAAAGCCGCGCGCTCACCACGAGACTGACGATCAGCGAGCAGTCGAGGATCAGCTGTACCGCGGCCAGCGGCCCCTGCTCAGTGCGGCCGCGTGGGCGGCGAACGCGCCGACCTCCAGGGCTGCCCCGGCCAGCCGCAGCGGCTGTCGGGCGAGCAGACCGGGCAGCCGCAGCCGCCACGCGCTGCCCGTGTTGCGTGCGTGCCGCCTGCCGGTGCCCGGCCACCGCGCCCGCCCCGTTCGGCGCTGCGGCCAGCGCAGCGTGCAGCATCTCGCCCGTGACATTGACGCCAGGGACCGGCGGACCCGGTCACGATGGGTCCCGCATGCGTCTCGATGGTGGTCCAGGCACCACCATAGAGACGCATACGGGGCTCCTGTCAGCGCCCCGGCGTCGTTCCTAGCATGAGAGCTGCCCGGGCCGAACAGCAGCGATCACGATGAGAGGAGCGGGCGATGTCCCCAACCAGGATGCCCGCCGTGCCAGTGACGGCGGGACCGCAGGAAGCACTGCGGCTCGTTGGCGTATCGAAGGTCTACGGATCGGACGTGAACGGAGCGGTAACCCGGGTGACGGCGCTGCGCGAGGTGTCTCTGGCGTTGGCGGCTGGCAGCTTCACGGCGGTGATGGGGCCGTCCGGTTCGGGCAAGAGCACCCTGCTGCAGTGCGCGGCCGGGCTCGATGCGCCCACCTCCGGGCAGGTGTTCGTGGGCGGCGCGGAGGTGCCGCAGGGTGACGAGGCCGAGCTCACCGAGTTCCGGCGGGAGCGCATCGGTTTTGTGTTCCAGCAGTACAACCTGATCCCCTACCTCACCGTGGGGCAGAATGTGGCGCTGCCGCTGCGGTTCGCCGGCAAGAGGGTTGACGAGCGCGCCCGGACCGCACTGCTGGCGCGGCTGGGCCTGGCCGGCCTGGCCGGCCGGCTGCCGGCGGAGCTGTCCGGCGGGCAGCAGCAGCG
>JBOHCO010001492.1:0-1153 GCA_050698895.1 Streptosporangiaceae bacterium | reverse complement strand
CCGTTGCCCGGCTGGCCCTCGCGGGCGCGGCGCTCAGCGTGGCGTCGTGCTCCGCGGGGGCCGCGGCCCGCCCCGGCAACGTCTTCGACACCCGGCAGCAGGTCTCGCTGAGCCGGGTCCAGCGCGACCTCGGGGCCCTGTACCGCGGCCACCCCGGCATCGCCTCGTTCTCCGCGCAGGACGTGCAGTACACCGCGCAGTCCAGGGACACGGTGCTGCGCGAGTGCACGGCCGGCACCGCGTCCGCCGCGCAGACGGCGGAGAACACCCGGATCATCGCCTGCGCGCCGCTGATCTTCTTCCTGTACAGCTACGGCAGGCAGGCGTCGGTGCCGTCCGCGGTCAGCCTGGCCGGCGAGCTGTACTGGTACGCGGTCACCCACATCAGCGGGCCGGCCAGCCCGCGCATCAGCCTGGACGAGGTGCTGAGCAGCTGGAAGCTGCCGGTGCCCGCGCTGTCCGCCGCGCAGCAGCGCACCGCCCGGCTGGCCTCGGTGATCAGCGCGGCCGGTGACTCGATCCTCGGCCAGAAGAGCGTGCACATCGTCATCACGTCGCGGTCGGCGGGCGGCGCGGTGAGCCAGCGGATCGCGGCCGACATCGGCACCGCCGCCGGCGCCGAGTCCATCACCGGCAGCGCCGGCCGGGCCGCCATCCGGGTCACCGGCCACGCGGCCTACTTCACCGGCAGCCCGACCGGGCTGACCGCCTACATCGGCCTGCCCGCTGCCGCCGCGGCCAGGGTCCGGTCCCGGTGGGTCGAGATCAAGCCCGGCTCGGCCGAGTACCAGGACCTGGCGGCGGAGGACACCATGGCCGACCTGCCCGCCAGCCTCCTGCCCTCGGCCAGCAACTCGGTGCGGATGCGCACCGGGACCATCTCCGGGCAGCAGGCCTACGTCCTGACCTGGAAGGCGACGCCCAGCGGGTCCAGCACCACGATCAGCGCCCAGCTCCGGCTGACGGCCGGCCGCACGGTGCTGCCGGTCAGCGAGACGCTCACCGGCGGCGGCCAGACCAAGGAGCTGACCCTCAGCCACTGGGCCGAGCGGTTCGGCGTCCCGGTGCCGGGATCAACCGTCCCGTACTCTCTCCTCGTGTCCCGTCGCTGAATAAGGGGGTCAGCTGACCATGCCCGCCCACCAGCCCGACC
>JBOHCO010001491.1:0-2172 GCA_050698895.1 Streptosporangiaceae bacterium | reverse complement strand
CGCGGGGAGCCCTCGCGGCGCGGGCCGGCTGCGGCCGGCGCCGGAGGCCCGTTAGGGATCCGTGTGCGTCCTTTCCGACCGGTCAGGCGCGGCCTAGGCTCCTGATCAGGTACGCCACGGCGGTACTACGGCCGGTCATGCTCCAGGCCCGGCCGGACGCCCGGCCGTCGCTCCAGGCCCGGCTGGTCGCGGTCACGCTGGCCGACCAGGCCGACCAGGCCGGCCACGCACTCAGCGCCAGCACCACCGCCGCCCGCTAGGGCCCGCCCGCCGGTCAGCCAGCCACGACCCGGCGCTGCGCCTCGTACTCCTCCCGCAGCCAGTCCTGGTTACAGCGCGGGTCCTCGAACGGCTCGCCCCCCGCGAGCTGCTCCAGATACCCGAGGTCGGCCTCCACTCGGCGCCGGAACTCCCCCGCGTCGCCCACCGAGCCGTGCCCCGGCACCAGCCAGCGCACCCCCTCCAGCGCCGCCAGCCGCTCCAGCCCCGCCCGGTAGTCGCCCAGCGGGTCGGCCCCGGTCACGTCCAGCAGCGGGATCTCGATGTCGGAGAGCATGTCGCCCGCCACCAGCACCCCGGTGTCGGGCAGGAACACCGCCCCGTGCCCGGGCGCGTGGCCGTCGTGCGCGATCACCTGGGCGGCCGGGCCGTCCCACGGGACCCGGTCCGCGGGCAGCGCCACCAGGCGGCCGAGCAGGTGCGGGTCGTGGCCCGGCACCTCGGCGTCGGTCTCGCTGACCAGCTCCCCGTGGCGCCGCTGCGCCGTGGCCACGGCGGCCGGCGTCGCGTAGCGGGGCACCTGGCCCAGGTCCTGGTGCCACAGCACGTGATCCCAGTGCGGGTGGGTGGCGAAGCCCGCCCGCGGCCGCAGGCCGGTCCCGGCCAGCCCGGCGGCCAGCCCGGCCACGTCGCTGACCGATACCGCGGGGTCGATGACCAGGCAGCCGCCGTCGGCGCCGGTCACCACCGTGCTGGTCGTGGTGTACAGCCCGGCGGTGGCGACCAGCACGCCGGGGGCGATCTCGTGAAAGCGTCGCATCACGCCTTTCTACCGCCCCGGCCCCGGGGTCGGCCAGCCCAGGGCCGGCCGCCCCCGCTCAGCCGACGGGATGAACCTGGACCGGGACGGGGCCGCCGCCGAACTGGCCCGGACGGCCGGGCTGGTTCAGGGTCGGCAACGAGGGCAGGCTCAGCAGCGCCTCGGCCCGGTTCAGCATCTTGGCGAAGCTGCCCTGGAGGTTGGCCAGCGTGGCCAGGTCCTGGCCGATCAGCGCCGACTGGTAGGCCGCCTCCACCGCCAGCCAGGTGTTGTCCAGGTTGACCGCCTGCTTGCAGGCCACGTCGGCCTCCGCGGTGGCGGTCTCGGTCGGCGTGGGCTTCGACGGCCAGTGCGCGCCGGCCGCCTGCTGCGGGCTGTTGTACTTGTAGCCGCGCAGCGCCATGCACCGGGACCAGGCCGCGTCCACGGCCTCCACCCGCGGGTCGCTCTCGGTCCAGGTGACGGACTGGATAGCGATCTGCGGGACCGGGTCGGACAGCCCCCCGCTGCCGCTGCCGTAGAGCTCGTTGCTGGACTCGGACAGGCATCCCTGGATCGGATGCGCGCCGATCCGCTGGCCCGGTGCGAAGCCGAGCAGCGCCGCGACCCAGGCCCGCGGCTGCTTGGTCAGGTCGCCGAAGGCGAAGCCGCCCAGGAACGCCGGGCCGCCCGGCGAGCTCGAGGATTTGGGCTGCCCGTAGCCGTAGGTGGCGGCGTCGGTCACGCTGGTCACCCCGAACGGATACTCGGCCGACTGCACCAGCGTCTGGACCTGGGCCGGGGTGGCCTGGGCCGTGTACACGAAGCCGCGGCTGGCCATGCACTTCTGGGTCAGCAGCGTGGACGCCTCGGACAGCACCGTCTGCTGCGAGAAGGCCACGTCCGCGTAGGTGCCCAACGGCAGGTTGATGACCTGGCTGGAGTCGGCCGGCGGGATCGGCCCCACGGTGATCTTGGGACGGCCGCCCGACCCCGTGGACCCCCCGGGCAGCGCCACGAATCCGCCGCCGCCGCCGACGCCGCCGATGAAGACCACGCTCCCGCCGCCTGGCCCCCGCACGCCGACCACCGCGTGCCGGGCCCGCGACAGCGCGCTCCCGGGCGCCAGCGAGCTGCTCGGTCCCGGCTTGGCC
>JBOHCO010001490.1:0-4286 GCA_050698895.1 Streptosporangiaceae bacterium | reverse complement strand
TGACGCGCTCGAAGACCCGGAGTGCGCCGGGGGTCGCGGCGGCCTCTTCCTCGGTCAGTACCCGTGCGGATCCCGGGTCGTACGGGATCCGCTGCCCGCCGGCGAACCACTCCGCCGCCGTCACCGGTGCCTGGTGCGCCGTCTTGTTCCTGTCCATCGGGAGCCTCCTCCGCGCTTAGTGGACACTGTACACTTTACAGCTACTTGTGTACGCTGTCCACCTTGTTATTCTGTAGGTGTGATGAACGGCCGATCAGCAGCGGAGAAACCCCAGGCGGAGCGGCGGCGCCGGCCGCGGGGCGCGGTCCGCGACGGTCTCGTGGCAGCAGGGCTGGAGCTGGCCAGGGCGGGCGGCCCGGAAGCCGTCGTGCTCCGCGAGGCGACCCGCATGGTGGGCGTGGTGCCCAACGCCGCCTACCGGCACTTCGCGGACCGGGACGAGCTCCTGGCGGCGGTCTGCGCGGCGGCCATGGATGAGCTGGCCGCCCGGATGGCCGCCGGCGTCGCCCGGGTGCGCGGCCCGCACGTCGACCCCGCCGCGGCCAGGCACCGGCTGGGCGCGATCGGCCGGGCCTACCTGCGGTTCGCGCGCGAGGAGCCGGGGTGGTTCGCCACGGCGTTCGCGCTGCCCCAGCGGCACGCCTACGACGAGACCGGCGGGGCCGACGGGACCGGGCCGGACCGCTCGCCGCTGGGTCAGCTCCGCACCGTGCTCGACGAGCTGGCCGAGGCCGGCGCGCTGCGCCGGGAGCGCCGCGACGGCCTCGAGTACCCCATCTGGTCCTCGGTGCACGGGCTGGCCGTGCTGACCAGCCAGGGGCCGCTGCGCGACGTCCCCGGCGCCGCCCGGCAGCGCCTCGACCAGCTCACCCTGGCCTTTATCGACGAAGGCCTGGCCTGATCCAGGCCGGCCCCGCCCCCCGAACGCTCCAGGAAGGGAGCTTCCTTGTCCACGACCGCACGCCCGGTCACCCCCGCCGCCGCGGCGGGGACCTGGCCGCTCGGTGACCGCGTCGTCAGCCGGCTGGGCTTCGGCGCCATGCGCCTGCCGCAGCAGGGCCGGGCGCTGATCCCGGACGCCGTCCCCGCGAACCGGGACCAGGCCATCACCGTGCTGCGCCGCGCGGCCGAGCTCGGGGTCAACCACATCGACACCGCCGCGTTCTACTTCTCCCCGCTGCTGTCGGCCAACGAGCTGATCAACTCGGCGCTCGCGCCCTACCCGGACGACCTGGTCATCGTGACCAAGGTGGGGCCGGGCCGCGACGCGTCAGGCGAGTGGACGGACCGGGCCCGGCCCGACCAGCTGCGCGGCCCGGTCGAGGAGAACCTGCGCCAGCTCGGCCGGGACCACCTGGACGTGGTGAACTACCGGCGGCAGCAGGGCGTGGACTCGGTCGCCGAGCACTTCGGCGCGCTGGCCGAGCTGCGCGACGCCGGGCTGATCCGGCACCTGGGCCTGTCCGGCGTGACGGCCGCCCAGCTCACCGGGGCCCGGGCCATCGCCCCGGTGGTCTGCGTGCAGAACCGGTACGCCGCCGGCGCCGGCCCCGATGGCGAGGAGATGCTGGACCTGTGCGGCGCCCAGGGCATCGCGTTCGTGCCGTTCTTCGCGATCGCCGGGCGCGGCGGCGGGGGTGGGGCGACCGGCCGCGAGGCGGCCGAGGTGCTGGCCGTCGCCCGCGCGCACGACGTGACGCCGGCGCAGGTCAGGCTGGCCTTCACGCTGCAGCGCGGCCCGCATGTGCTGGCCATCCCCGGCACCGGCGACCCGGGTCACCTGGCCGACAACGTGGCCGCCGCCGCGCTGCGGCTCAGCGCCGGCGAGATGAGCCGCCTGGCGGACGCGCAGCAGCCCGCCTGAGCCGTTCCGGCTGGGCGGCCCGGGGCTCGGCCGGGGTTCAGTCGGCCGGGGCTGAGGCAGCCGGGTGCCGGATGGCAAGCTGTACCCGGCCGCTGAGCGAGAGATGGGTGGAGCCATGGGCACGCAGATACGGACGGTCGGCTTCATCGGCCTGGGCATCATGGGCGCCCCGATGGCGGCCAACCTGGTCCGCGCCGGGTTCGACGTGGTCGGTCACAACCGGAGCCCGGCCCGTCAGGAGGCGCTGGTCAGCGCCGGCGGCCGGGCCGCCGCCAGTGCCGCCGAGGCGGCCGGCCAGGCCGACGCGGTGATCACCATGCTGCCCGACTCGCCCGACGTGCAGGCCGTGCTGCTCGGCCAGGACGGCGTCTTCGCCAGCGCCCGGCCCGGCACGCTGGTCATCGACATGAGCACCATCCGCCCCGACGTGGCCCGGGCCGTGGCGGCGGCCGGCGCCGAGCGCGGCCTGCGGGTCCTGGACGCGCCGGTCTCCGGCGGCGAGGCCGGCGCCGTGGCGGGCACGCTGTCGATCATGGTCGGCGGCCGCGCCGAGGAATTCGAGGCCGCCCGTCCGCTGCTCGAGGCGATGGGCCAGACCATCGCGCATGTCGGCCCGGCCGGCAGCGGGCAGACCGTCAAGGCGGCCAACCAGCTGATCGTGGCCGGGACGATCGAGCTGGTCGCTGAGGCCATCGTGTTCCTGGAGGCCAGCGGCGTGCCGACCGGGCCCGCGCTGGAGGTGCTGGCCGGCGGCCTGGCCGGCAACCGGATCCTGGACCGCAAGGCGGCCGGCATGGTCGAGCGGCAGTTCACCCCCGGCTTCCGGGCCGAGCTGCACGACAAGGACCTGGGCATCGTGCTGGCCACGGCCCGCTCGGCCGACGTCATCCTGCCCCTGGGCGCGGCCGTCGGCCAGCTCATGGGCTCGCTCAAGGCCCAGGGCCTGGGCGGCCTGGACCACACCGCGCTGCTGCGCATCGTGGAGCAGCTCTCCGGGCGGTCGCGGGAGTAGCCAGGAAGGGCTGACCTCCAGCCGGGTCGATCAGGAGGCCGGGCCGATCAGGTCCCACTTGTTGCCGGCGATGTCGAGGAACACCGCGACGCGGCCGTAAGGCTCCGTGCGCGGCGGCCGGGTGAACTCCACCCCCGCGTCCGTCAGCCGCTGCCAGGTCTGCCCGAAGTCGTCGACGTGCAGGAAGAAGCCCACCCGCCCGGCCGCCTGGTGCCCGACCGCGGCGGCCTGCTCCGGGCCGTCCGCCCGGGCCAGCAGCAGGCCGGTCGAGGCGCCCGGCGGCCGGACCACCACCCACCGCTTGGGCCGCCCGTCGTTCGTCTCGGCGGGGGAGTCCTCGGCCAGCTCGAAGCCGAGGGTGCCGACGAAGAACTCGATGGCCGGGTCATACTCCGGGACCACGAGGGCGACGAGGCTCAGGTGCACCGGGTCAGCATAAGCCGGGCGGCAAAGCCCGGTGGCAAAGCCCGGTGGCATAGGCCGGGCCGCTCACCCGGAGCCCCGGATGAGCGGCCCGTCGCCGTCAGGCCGTCACCACCACCGGGTGAACGGCTCGAAGACGTGGCTGAAGTACCAGGTCGGCTGGGTCAGCCCCGAGCAGGCACCCGCGCCCTTGGTGCCCGGGCAGGTGCCGTTGTCGCGCTGCAGGGCCCAGAACGACAGGGTGCCGATCCCGGTCCGCTGCGCCCAGCGGGCGATGGCGGCCGCGTCGGCCTGGGTGAAGGTCTCGTCCGGGCCGAAGTCGTCGATGCCGGGCATCTCGGTGACGCCGACCATCTGCCACAGCCGGACCGGGCTGGCCTGCGGGTAGAGCGCCTCAAGCTGGCTGTGCAGGCCGTCGGCGGCGGTCACGGTGTCGGTGGCCATCTCCTGGGCGGTGCCGATGTAGTAGTCGAAGGTCAGCAGGTTGACCACGCTGATCCGGGCGCCGTCGGCGATGGCGTTCTGCAGCACCGCCTCGTCCTGGGCGTCCAGGCCGGTGGTCAGGCTGGGCAGCGTGTAGGAGAACTGGATCCGCCGTCCGTGCGCGGCGGCCCAGGCCTCGGTCTGGGCGATGGCCTCGTTGCGCCGGCTGATGCCCGCCGTGTTGCTCAGCGAGTCCGCCTCCACGTCGAGGTCGATGCGCGGGACGCGGTAGGCGGTGATGACGTTCTCGTAGACCTGGGCGATCGCGCTGACGCTGATGCAGCTGTCGGCGATGTCGGTGTTCGTGGTGTCCGCGGTGTAGCCGCCGAAGGACGGGATGACGTTGCCGCCGTGAGCCTGGATGGCGGCGATGTCGGTGCCGAAGCTGGACGAGGCGACCGGCTCGGTGGCGGCGCCGTTCCAGTAGGCGGTGCACGAGCCGGGCTGGTCGGTCTCCAGGAACGCCAGCGACAGGTACCGGGCGCCGGACTGCCGGGACAGCGC
>JBOHCO010001489.1:0-1276 GCA_050698895.1 Streptosporangiaceae bacterium | reverse complement strand
CCGCGATCGGTCACCAGGTCCGCGCCCGGGCGCTGGTCACGGCGCTGGGCGGGGCAGCCGACGGGGCGGCAGGCGCCCCGGAGGGCGCCCCGGCGCGCGTGCTCGTGCTGTCGGCATTCGGGGTCGGGGACTCGCTGCCGATGGCCAGCCCGCTCCAGCGGCTCATGTACCGGACCGTGATGCGGGACCTGTTCCAGGACAAGGCCAGGGCCGACGCCATCTGGCGGGACAGCGGGCCGGACTGGACGATCGTCCGCCCGGTCACCCTCACCGCAGGCCCGCCCACCGGCGACTACGCGGCCGCCGAGCGGCTGACCGCCCGCGGTTTCCCGCGCGTCGCCCGCGCCGACGTGGCCCACTTCATGGTCGCCCAGGCCAGCTCGGATGCCTGGTCCCGGAGAACGGCCCTGCTGAGACGACGACCCTGAGGCGAGCTTGCTGATCGCTCAGTAAGTTCGTAGGATCACACTTACTGAGCGATCAGTAGGAGGATCCTCGTGACTTCATCGGCTCCGCCGGCCGCGTTTGCCTGGACGCGGCGGCACGTCATCGCGCTGGCCGTGCTCTGCCTGGCCGCGCTGCTGGACACCATCGACGTCACCGTCGTCAACGTGGCGATGCCGACCATCCAGACGGCCCTGCACTTCTCCGAGGGCGGCCTGGCCTGGATGGTGAACGCCTACATGGTCCCGTTCGGCGGCTTCCTGCTGCTGGCCGGCCGGGCCGGGGACCTGCTGGGCCGGCGCCGCGTGCTGCTGGCCGGAACGGCCCTGTTCACCGCCGCCTCGCTGACCTCGGCGCTGGCCCCGAACGAGACCGTCATGATCATCACCAGGGCGGCCGAGGGGCTGGGCGCCGCGTTCGTGGTCCCGATGACGCTGGCCATGCTGAGCTCCGTCTTCCCGGCCGGGCCGGCTCGCAATCGGGCTTTCGCGGTCTGGGGCGGCGTCTCCGCGGTGGCGGGCACGCTCGGCCTGATCGCGGGCGGTCTGCTGGTCTCGGCCGCGGGCTGGCGGTGGATCTTCTTCATCAACATCCCGGTCGGCGCCGTGGTCGTCGCCGCCGCCCTGCGCTACCTGCCGGCCGACCGGCCGGGCCGGCCGGGCCGGTCGGGCCGGTCGGGCCGCCGATTCGACCTCCTCGGGGCGTCGACCGCCACCGGGGCGGCGAGCCTGCTGGCCTACGGCGTCGTGCAGACGCAGACCCATCCGTGGGGCTCGGCCCGCACCATCGCGCTGCTGGCCGGGGCCGCCATCCTGCTGGCCGGCTTCCTGGC
>JBOHCO010001488.1:0-1274 GCA_050698895.1 Streptosporangiaceae bacterium | reverse complement strand
TGGACGGGTCGTCGAGCAGCCGCTGGTAATCGCCGTACCAGGCCGGGATGCCGTGCTCGGCGGCGTAGCGGGCGGCCCGCTCCTCGTCGCGCGCGGCCACGGCGGCCACGGTCACATCGCCGCCGCGGCGTCGGACGGGCCGGATGATGGCCGCCGGAGCGATGCCGGCCGCGCCCAGGATTCCTATTCTCATCAGATCTGACTGAGCCCTCCGTCGACGACAAGCTCCGCGCCGGTGATAAAGCTGCTCTCGGCCGAGGCGAGGAACAGCGCGGCGCTCGCCACCTCGTCGGGCCGGCCCACCCGGCCCAGCGGGATGTCGGCCACCACCTGCGCCAGGAACGCCTCGCCGCGGCGGGCCGCGAACGCGTCGAAGCCCTCGGTCTGCGTGGGCCCCGGGCTCAGCGCGTTCACCCGGATGCCGCGGCCCTTCAGCTCCACGGTCAGGCTGCGGGCCAGCGACCGGACCGCGGCCTTGCTGGCGTTGTAGATCGCGGCGCCGGCGGTGCCGTTGCTGGCCGCGATGGAGGCGATCAGCACGACCGAGGCGCCGTCGCTGAGCAGCGGGGCCAGCCGCTGCACCGTGAAGTAGGTGCCGCGGAAGGTCAGGCCGGCGGTGGCGTCGAACTGCTCCTCGGTCGCCGTCTCGATCGTCATGTGGCCGCCCCGCCCGGCGTTGGCCACCAGCACGTCGACCCGGTCCAGCGCGTCGCGCAGCCGGTCCAGGTCGGCGGGCTCGGCGGCGTCCCCCTGGACGCCGGTCGCGCCGGGCCCGAGCCGCTTGACCGCGGCGTCCAGGGCCTGCTGATCGCGCCCGGTGATGACCACCCTGGCGCCCTCGGCGACGAACCGCGTCGCGATGGCCAGCCCGATGCCGGCGCTGCCGCCGGTCACCACGGCCACCCGGCCCGCCAGTTGCTCCACGACGCAAATACTAACGACGCCTTCCGGGCCGCTCACCAGGCGGCCAGCCGCGAAAACTTTCGCGTCGCGGAGCCCGAGCGAAAACCCCGTACATCCCATTAACAAAGGTCGACGGTGCCGGTCATTTGTTAATCGAAATCAGCAATCCGCGCGTTCAGGAAAGCGCGCTCGGCCTCGTTGGCCGTCACGGCCAGGGCCTGGCGGTAGGCGGCGGCCGCCTCGTGGTCCCGGCCGGCCCGGCGCAGCAGGTCGGCCTTGACCGCCGGCAGGTACTGGTACCCGGCCAGGCGGCCGTCCCGCTCGAGCCGCTCCACCTCGGCCAGCGCGGCCTCCGGCCCGCGGACCATGGC
>JBOHCO010001487.1:0-4058 GCA_050698895.1 Streptosporangiaceae bacterium | reverse complement strand
GCGCCGGGCCGGCCCGGATCCCCCTGGCCGCCGCCCTTCATGGGGGGCGCCATGATCGCGGAAATCGGTCCGCGATAGTCGCGGACGGACTTCCGGGATCATGAACAGATCATGAACCCGCGCCTTCCGGGCCGGCCGCAGCAAGGGATCCGGCCGCTCATCATCCCGCTTTGCCTGTTATTCCGCTCGGCTGTGCAGACTGAAGGGGGAACTATCCTGATCGCGGGGTCAGGAGCGGGGCAGCGCCGGGGGGCGCGAGCTGGCGGGCATGGGCCGGAGGGCACTGGCTGGAGGGGCACGGCGTGGAGCATTCGGGGGGTGACTGGCCCGCGCGCGAGCCTGCGCCCGCCGAGCTGGAGATCCTGGCCGCGGAGAACGCCCGGCTCGAGGCCCTGGTCCGCGGCCAGCAGGCCTGGCAGCGGGCCATGGCCGACGTCACCGGCCGGCTGCTGGCCGAGGACGAGCCCAGCGACGTGCTGGACCTGGTGACGCGCTACGCCAGGGAGCTGTCCGGCGTCGAGCTGGTCCAGCTCGCGGTGCCCACCCCCGACGGCCGGCACGTCGAGCTGGTCAGCGCGGTCGGCGCGGGCGCCCAGGCCAGGGTGGGCCGGACCTACGACCGCCGCGGCACCCTGGCCGACATCGTGCTGAGTACCGGCCGGGTGCTGGTCATCGACGACTTCGCCACCGACGACCGGGTTCCCGAGCTGGGCCGCCGCGAGCTGCGGCTGGGGCCCGCGGTGGTCTTCCCGCTCGGCCCGCCCGGCGACGTGCACGGGGCGCTCACGGCGGGCCAGCCGCCGGGCTCGCCGGCCCTGTCCCAGGACAAGGTCGAGATGGTGACGACGTTCGCGGCCCAGGCCGGCATCCGGCTCAAGCTGGCCGAGCACCGGCGGAACGCCCAGCGCCTGGCCCTGCTGGCCGACCGCGACCGGATCGCGCGGGACCTGCACGACCATGTCATCCAGCGGCTGTTCGCCACCGGCATGTCGCTGCAGGGCGCGCTGCCGCTGATGATGGCGCCGGCCGCGGTGAACCGGGTCCGGCGCGCGGTGGAGGACCTGGACGAGACGATCAGGGACATCCGGGCCGCGATCTTCACGCTCCAGTCCCGCGAGGAGCCGGACAGCCCCGGCGTGCGGGCCCGGATCGTGGCGGTGGCCGACAGCATGGCCGCCTCGCTGGGCTTCGCGCCCGCGCTGCGGCTGGACGGCGCGCTAGACCTGCGGGTGCCGGCCGGGATCGCCGGGGACCTGCTGATCGCGCTGCGCGAGGGGCTGGCCAACGTGGCCCGGCACGCCAGGGCCACGATCGTCGAAGTCACGGTCGAGGTCGGGACCGACCTGGTCGCGGTGGTGTCCGACAACGGCGTGGGCCTGGGCCAGATGGGCCGCTGGAGCAGCCTGTCCACGCTGACCCGGCGGGCCGCGGAACTGGGCGGCACGCTGCGCCTGCGGCCCGTGGACGGGGGCGGCGCCCGCCTGGAATGGCGGGTCCCCCTCGCCGCCCCGTCCCGGGCCTGAGGGCCGGCCGCCGGGTGACGGCGGACGGCCTGGCTGAGGCGAGCTGAGCTGGCGGCCGGCGGGTCAGTTCCCGCCGGGGACCAGGTCACCGCGCGCTGGCAAGGGCAAGGCCAGGCAGCGCGATGCACCCCCGACCGCGGCAAGTTCACCGCCGGGGCCAGGAAGATAGGAAACCCACTCGGTGGCCGGGTCGAGGTCGCCGGTGAGCTCGGCCAGGAACTGCGACATGAGCTCCTCGGCATGCGACCGGACCAGGTGCTCGACCTGCATGGCCACGTAGCTGGGCGAGTCCGCCGGGAGCCAGAAGAAGCCATCGGCCCGCCGCGCGGCGGACAGCGGCACGCTTTGCTCGCTGGCCGTCTCGGACAGCAGCACCACGGGCGGCCTGGGGGTCATGGCCGAGATCTCGTCGACCACCTCGTGGAACTCGTGCTCGGACCGGAACAGGTTCCAGCCCAGCAGGGCCGCCCCGAAGTCCGGCCCGGTGGTCATGGTGTCGGTGACGCCGGCGGTGTCCTGAGCCGGGATGACTCCCAGTCCGCGAGCCATGAGCCGTTCCGCGACGGCCCAGGTCGCCTCGCCCGGCCCGAACTCAGGCTCGGCGAGCAGGACCGGGTACGGGTACTGCTGCTGCACTAAATCGCGCTCCTTCCGCGCTGCTTCATCCGCTGGTCATAGGCAGACTGGCTGGCTCGGGGGCGTGCCTTCGGTCACCAGCTATCAGGCTTACCTAGACGTAAGCTGAGAGGTAGGGCCTAAGGTCCCGAGAACTCGCCGGGAGCGGTCCGCCAGACCCGGACGTTAACGAACATACGGTCAATATCCACCGTGCGAGCACGACGTATCATCTAGCGGTACGGGGGATGCCCAGTCGCACCGGGGGGCGACGTGCGCAGTCCAGAGCCGGGCCAGTTCGGGCCGCCGCTGCGGGCCGGTGACCTGCCGCCGGCGCTCGCGGCGCGGCCGGACGCGCGTGCCCAGCTGCGAGCCCTGCTGGCCGCGATAGGCGCGATCTGCGGCCCGGCCGAGCTGGACGCGATGCTGCGCCGGATCATCGAGACCGCGATGACGCTGACCGGGGCCCGGTACGGCGCGCTCGGGGTGCTCGACGAGGACGGCCGGCTGACCAACTTCATCCCGGCCGGGATGAGCGACGCGCAGGTCCGCGCCATCGCCCGGGTGTCGGGCTGGCCGGCGGGCACCGGCCTGCTCGGCGACCTGGCCGGCCGCCCGGAGCCGCTGCGCGTGGCGGACGTGGCGGCGCGCCCCGGCTTCGCCGGGTTCCCGGCCGGGCACCCGCCGATGCGGTCGTTCCTGGGCGTGCCGATCCGCGTGGGCCCCGAGAGCTACGGCAGCCTGTACCTCACCGACAAGCAGGACGGCAGCGAGTTCGGGGCCGACGACGAGGCACTGGCCGTCGCGCTGGCCGCGGTGGCGGGCGTCGCCGTGGACAGCTCGCGGCTGCACGCCGAGTCCCGGCGGCAGCGGCAGTGGGTCCGGGCCCACGCCGAGGTGACCCGGCGGCTGCTGTCCGACGACGAGCCCACGGCCGTGCTGACCATGGTGGCCGAGCATGCGCTGCAGATCTCGGGCGCGGACCTGGCGTTCATCGCGCTGCCCGCGGGCAGCGCGGACATCTTGGCCATCGAGTACGCGGCGGGCGAGGGCGCGGCGGAGGCGCTGGGCCTGGCCTCGCCGACCCGCCGGTCGGCCTCCGGGATCGTGATGGCCAGCGGCCAGCCGCTGGTCCTGGACGACATCAGCTCGGACCTGCGGGCCGCCGAGGTGGTCCGCGGACGGCTCAGCCTGGGGCCCGCGGTGCTGGTCCCGGTGGGCCGGCCGGGCGACGTGCGCGGCGTGCTGACCGCGGCCCGCCGCCGCGGCTCGCCGCCCCTGGCCCCGGCGGCGGCCGAGATGGTGGCCACCTTCGCCGCTCAGGCGGGCATCGGCATCGAGCTGGCCGAGCGGCGCCAGGCGGCCCAGCGGGTCGCGCTGTACGCCGACCGCGACCGGATCGCCCGCGACCTGCATGACCTCGTCATCCAGCGGCTGTTCGCCACCGGCATGTCACTGCAGGGCGCGACCTCGCTGATCCCGGCCGGCGAGGCGGCGGGCCGGGTCCAGCAGGCGGTGGACGAGCTGGACGAGACGATCAGGGACATCCGGGCCGCGATCTTCCGGCTGCAGGACCGGGGCGGGCCCGAGCCGCCCGGCGTGCAGGCCCGGATCGCGGCCATCGCCGAGGAGATGACCCGCGCGCTGGGCTTCGCGCCGTGGCTGCGGATGGACGGCCGGCTGGACACGCGGGTGCCCGCCCACGCGGCCGAGGAGATGCTGGCGGTGCTGCGCGAGGCCCTGTCCAACGTGGCCAGGCACGCCGCGGCCCGGCGGGTGGACGTGAGCGTGGAGGCCGGCTCGCGCCTGACCCTGACCGTGCGGGACGACGGCCGGGGCATGACCGAGCCCGGCCCGCGCAGCGGCCTGGCCAACCTGGCCGACCGGGCCGGCCGCCTGGCCGGCACGCTGCGGGTGGCC